>DASVHB010000131.1:0-19305 GCA_036379195.1 Pirellulales bacterium | reverse complement strand
CAAGGGGGGCCGGCGCACCAAGTCGAGTTGGCCAAAAGATTTCGGAATTGACGGCGGGCGCGCTTCGCGGTTCAATACGCCCCCATTTTCGTCCCCGCAATGCTTGCCAAGCCGATGACGCGCACCGTGCTCGACGACGAGTTTGCCAATGACATGGTCGTGGCAGAGGCGGTATCGCCAACGAATCGGCTGCGGGGCTGGCTGCTCGTGGGTCTGCTGCTGTGCTGCCTGGCGCCGCGGGTGTGGATGGCCTGGCGGCTCGATACGCTCTGCAACGACGCGGTGTTCTACATCCAGCTTGCCGAAAGCTACGAGCGCGGCGATCTGGAGGCCGGTCTGGGGCAACTGCGACTCAACACCTTTCCGCCCGTATTGGCGTGGCTGCATTCCGCCGGGCTCGATTGGCAAACGGCAGGCGAGATCTGGGGCGTTGCTCTGTCGTCGCTGACGGTGTTGCCGCTGTTCGGCTGGCTGCGGCGGCAGTTCAGCGAGCGGCTGGCCGTGGTCGGCTGCCTGCTCTACGCCGTCCACCCCAAGCTCGTCGAGTCGAGTCCCGAGTTGATTCGCGACCCAACCTTCTGGCTGCTGTGGACGCTCAGTTTGTACCTAACGTGGCGTGCCGCCGCCGAGGTGCGGTTGCGTTGGTATTTGCTGTCGGGGCTGTGCATCGCGCTGGCCCTGCACACACGGTTCGAAGGCTGGACGTTGTACTTGCCATTGATTGGCTGGTCGGTGTGCCGGCAGGTTGCCCGGGCCCGAGCCGATCGGCGAGATTACCAAGGGATGGTGCGGGCGGCGGCAGGCTGCGCGGCGGCCGTGGCCCTCTGCCCGCTGCTCTTGCTGGCGATCAACCTCACCTGGCTGGCCAACCAACCGCGCTGGGAATGGGGAAACTTCAAGCGGCTGGAGTATGTCGTCTTGTGGTCGCAGGCCACCTGGGCGGCGATTCACGACGAGCGGCGGACGAGCGATGAGCAGACCCCCGGCCCGGCCCCGCGAGCCGAGCAGCCCACGGCTGCCACCGCGCTGGCCGCACCACCGCCGACATCGCCAGAGGCGTCGCATCGCATGAGCCTCGCTCGCACCCTGTGGATGTTTGTCAATGCGCTGCGGCGAGGCTTCGGCGCGCTGTTTGGCCTCGGTTGGATCTTGGGGTTTGCTTGCTGCCCGCGTCTGTGGATACGGCGCGATCATTTGGTGTTGTTCGTCGTGGCGGGCTGCATCGGCGCCGGCGCCTGGGTTCATTTGTGGTATGCGCAAGCCACCAGCAGCCGTTACTTTCTGTGCGTTGTGTTGCTGGCCTCGCCGTGCGCCGCCATGGGATGTTGCCGCGCGTATCGTTGGCTAGAGCGGGCGGCGAACCGTCTGCTCGCTGCGTCGCAGCTCGTCCGATCGACGAACACAGTCGTGCGCCGAGAGCCATGGCAAAACGCTTCGGCCCGCGCGATTGCCTTGGCCACCCTCGCCTTGCTCACGCTGACTGCCAACGCCACCGAACTGCTTGCCGGCCAACACCTAGGCCGCCGGCGCGAGGCGGCCCTCGGTCGCTGGATTCTGAATGAGTTCGGGCCAGACCAGCAAATCAGCACACCAAAGCCGCTGGGCCTGGTGGGCTTTTATGCGCAAGCGAACACTCGCGCCTTGGCGCTCGAACCGGCGGCGATGGACGGCGCCGACCTCGCCGTTGCGCTGCCCTTTGTGGCGAAGCCGCACGAGATCAGGAAATTTACAGAGCTTGCTCGTCGGCGCGGCTTGAAGCCCGTCGACCACCGGCGTCTGCCGTCGGGCTACGACTGGGGCGGCGTCGTGGTACTGGCTCGTGTCAAAACCACCGGCTCGTGAAGGTACACCGCACACCATTCCGCACTCTGAACCCCGCAGTCCGCACTCCGCACTCCTACATGTTCGCCTTCGCCGCTTTTGTGTTCGGCGCATCGATCAGCCTCGTGTTGACGCCGCTGGTGCGCCGATTGGCCTACCGTTGCGGCGCACTCGACCACCCCGATGGTATGCGCAAACTGCAAGCCACCCCCGTACCGCATCTGGGCGGTTTGGCCATTTTCGTGGCGCTGGCCGCCGGGGCGGTAGTGGTCTGGCAAACACAGCCGCAATCGTCGCTGGCGCCTGGCTTGCTGGCGTCGGCAGCGTGCATGTGCCTGATCGGATGGTACGACGATCGGTTCGCCTTGCGGGTGCGCTGGAAACTGCTGGGACAAATCGCGGCAACATTGCCCGTGGTGATCAGCGGTCAAAGCTTGAGCTTGCTGGAATGTTGCGGCTGCCGCGTCGATGTAGGATGGTGTGGCATTCCGCTTTCGATGGTCTGGTTGGTCGCCGGTGCGAATGCGATCAACTTTCTCGACGGTGTTGACGGCTTGGCCACGACCCTGGGACTGATCGCGGCCGCGATGATGTGCGCCATCGCCTGCTGCCTTGGAAACACCGACGCCATGCTGCTGGCGGCCGTGTTGGCCGGGGCCCTGGCCGGCTTTTGGAGATTCAATTGGCGTCCCGCCTCGATTTATCTGGGCGATGCGGGCAGCATGACCATAGGGCTGTGGTTGGCGGCGCTGGCGATGGCCGGTTCGCGCGGCGGCGCCCAAGCCACACGCTTGGTTGTGCCGGCCGCGCTGCTGGCCGTTCCCCTGAGCGATGTGTGCCTGGCCGTGATCCGGCGGGTGCTAGCCGGTCGAGCGTTCTGGCTGCCCGACCGAGGCCACATTCACCACCGGCTGGCCGAGCGCGGTTGGAGCGTTGGCCAAACGGTGGGCGTGCTGGCCGCCATTTCGGCGGCCAGCGGCACGCTGGCACTCGCGGCGGCCGCAAATCTTCGCGAAGACGTTGTCTGGGGCGTGCTGGTGGGCGGAGCAATTGCATTGATTCGGTTCAAGCTCATCGGCGCCGACGAAATGGAATTGGTCGTTCAATGGCTGGCAAAACGTTTGCACGCGCTTGACAACCGAGCCTCTTTGCGGCGACCATTGAACACTGGCCACGTAACACGCGATCTTCCCAACACCGGCTAAAATCTTGCCACATGTTCGCACCGGCGGAAGAGAACAGGCGCTCGCGGCCGCCGACGCGTCGTCACGGCAAATGGTATCTGGCGGTGTATTGGCTGTGCTTGCTGCTGTTGACGCATTGGCCGAACCTGTCGCCAATTCGCGGCGAGCCACAGCACTTGGACAAACTGGTCCACTTCACGTTGTATTGCGTGCTGTCGGGTCTGGCCGCGGCGGCGTTCACCAGCCCCGGTTCGCCCACGGCGAAACGGCGAATGCTCGCGGTGCTACTGGTGGCGATCGCCTTCGGTCTGGTGGATGAGACCACCCAGCCCTTCACCGGAAGAGATTTCGACTGGTGGGACTGGCTGGCCGATATCCTGGGGGCGACGACCGGTGTGCTGGCGCTGGGCGCGTGGCGGCGGCGGCAAACAAGCGAATATCTCGGATGAACCATGGCCGCGATGGTCAGTGGCTGGCCGAAGGCGCCTTTGTGGCGGCCATCGGCATTCAAGGCCGCGCGAGCTAGCTACCCAGCGATGGCTTCCTGTTTGCGTTTCTTCGCGCTGGGAGTCGGACGCTCGCGACCCACAACCCACCCGGGCATCTGCGAGCGATCATAGGGTGTTATACTCAATTCGGCTGCTATACTGATGTGCCCGCCATCGACACTTTCCATGAGATCGTCGCGATGATTCGACAGACTTTGCCCCGCGTCATCACCTTGGTGGCTTTGTGCCTGGCGGCAAATTCCTACGCCGATCCAGCGCAGTCGGACGAGAACGAGCCTGTGGCAAAGGCCTCGAACCGCGCGCGGGCCGACGTGCCGCGGCTGAAAGACGTCGTGCCACCCGCTCGCGAAGCGATCGACAGGGCGATCCAAAAAGGCGTCGAGTTTTTGCTGGCCGATCAGAACCGCGACGGCTCGTGGGGGTCGGCCGAACGGACCAAGGGTTTGAATATCTACGCCCCGGCGCCAGGGGCGCATTTGGGATTTCGTTCGGCGGTAACGGCAATGTGTGTGTTGGCGCTGATCGAAGTCGACGATCGCCGGCCCGCGGCGCAGCACGCGATCGAGCGGGGCGAGACTTGGCTGCTGGAGCATCTGCCCAAGGTACGCAGGGCCACGCCCGACGCCATGTATAACGTATGGTCGCACGGCTATGGCATTCAGGCGCTGCTGCGTTTGCTTGCGCGGCACGCCGACAACGTCGAGCGGCGGCAACAGATTGGCGAACTGATTCGCGCCCAATACGATTTTCTTGCGCGGTATGAATCGGTCGATGGTGGCTGGGGATATTACGATTTCCGCACCGGCACGCAGCGGCCGGGCAGCAGCTCGACCAGCTTCGTCAACGCCACTGTGCTCATTGCTTTTCGCGAAGCTGCCGACGCCGGTTTTCCACCGCCCGAAAAGCTTACGCAGCGGGCGATCGCGGCGCTCAAGCGTCAGCAGAAGCCCGACTTCTCCTATTTGTACGGCGAGTACCTGAAATACCAACCGATGCACCCGGTCAATCGTCCGGGCGGCAGCTTGGGGCGCTCGCAGGCGTGCAATCTGGCCTTGAGGCTGTGGGGCGACAAGGAGATTACCGACCAGGTGTTGGAAGACTGGCTCGACCGACTGTTTGCCCGAAACCTTTGGCTCGACATCGGCCGCAAACGCCCGATTCCACACGAGTCGTGGTTCGCCGTGGCGGGTTACTTCTACTACTACGGGCATTACTACGCCGCGCGGTGCATCGAGCAACTGCCCACCAGTCTGCGGCCTCGTTTGCAGGCCCACCTGGCGACGATTTTGTTGCGGCTGCAAGAAAAAGACGGCTCGTGGTGGGATTATCCGCTGTACAATTACCACCAGCAGTATGGTACGGCGTTCGTGTTGATGACGTTGGTGCGGGTTCGCGCACCGGCTGGTGATTAGACTGTGGCAGCGCTGCACTCTGCCCCAGCCACCGATGTAGGGAGTAACCGAACATGACTCGGCGATGGCCGCGAGCCGCAATCGTACTTTCCGCCCTTTTTTGCTGTGGGTTCGCCGCGGCGCGCGCACAAGACGCCGCCGACGTGAAAACCGACGAGTCGGGCGTGCAGCCTGCGCCGCAGGCCAACCCGGCCGATTTTGGTCTCGAGCTGCCCGACGCGCCGCCAAAGCAGCCGGCGGCTCCGCAGGTCGTCGTCAAAAACGCGCTGAATGAACTGGTGGTCGCCAAGTCGCTGGTCGAAGTAGGCGATCGCCTGGTGGTCATGCTGCCCGACGGCCGGCTGCACTCGGTGCCGCAACGCGAAGCGACGCCGACCGATCGCCGCTTCCAGCCGGTCACGATGGAGCAACTGGGCAAGGCCATCACCGCCGGCGGGTTTGCGGGCTTCAAGACGCGCTCCACCAGGCATTACGTCTTCATCTACAACACCAGCGAGCTGTTCTACCAGGGCACCAGCCGCATCCTGGAGACACTCAAGCCGGGCGTGCTGGCCTATTGCCGCAAGCAGAAGCTGAAAGTCCACGATCCCGAAGTGCCGCTGGCGGTCATCATGTTTCGCACGCAGGACGAGTTCAATCAATTTCATGCGATGCCCGAGGGAGTGATCGCTTATTACAACGGCGTCACCAACTATGTGGTGCTGTATGAGCAGTCTCGGCTCTTGGACATTGCGCCCGACCTGGCGGTGAAGCAATCGATTTCGACCATCGCCCACGAGGGGGTGCATCAGATTTTGCACAACATCGGCGTGCAGCAGCGGCTCTCGCAGTGGCCGATTTGGATCAGCGAGGGATTGCCGGAGTATTTTGCACCGACCACCGTGGGCGAGCGCGTTCGTTGGAAGGGCATTGGCAAACCGAACGACCTGCGGATGAGAGAGTTGGAAGATTATCTCAAACAGGGTGCTGGCAAAAACGACCTGGTGCAACCCACGATCGAGGCGGAGGGCCTGACGTCAACGGGCTATGCCGCGGCCTGGTCGCTGACGCATTTCTTGGCCGGCCGCCGGCGAACCAGGTTCTTCAGTTATCTGGCCGAGGTCAGCCAGCGCGGGCCGCTGGCCGAATTCACACCGCGGCAAAACGTCGAATTGTTCACCAAACATTTCAGCGACGAATACAGCAAGCTCGATACGGAACTCGTCGACCATCTAATGAAGCTGCCTTATGACGACCCGATCGTCAACCAAACCCACTACGTGGTGATGATGGAAGCCGGCGCTCGCCGCGGCTATGCACTGACGACGTCACCCAAGGCGATCGTTCAGTGGCAGGAGGAGCAGTTGGCCAAGATGCCGACCGCGGTTTTTGTGATTCAGGCATTCCCAAATGCAGACACCGCGAAGCTGTTTGCCAAGGGCTGGTTAAGAAGCAGGTAGAAAGTTGACATCGCATCCTGCATTTTTACTTTTGCATGGTGTATTTTGACTTATGCTAGCAACGATCCGGGCGGCGCAAGTGGCGACGCCACTAACCACTAACCACTAAGCACCAGCCACCGGCCACTCCCCATGCGTTCCTGTCCTGCTTGCCATCGCCCGGTTCCCGATTCGGCCACGGTTTGTCCGCATGCCGGCTGCGGCAAACCGCTAGGGACCGCGCCGCACCCGGCCATCAAGCGGCCGCCTCCGCCCGGACCCGTGCGCATGAATCCGCTCGGTGAAGCGCCGCGCACTTATGCTCGCCCGCCGAACCGCGGCATTTTGCGGGCGGTGGGCTTGATGCTCGGGCTGTTGCTGTTGCTGGTGCTCGTCGGGGGTGTGTGGTATGTGGCGGCGGTGCTGAAGTACGCGCAGCTCGATCCGCAAATCCGGTTGGTGCGCGACGAAACGTCGCCGCAAAAACTGCTGCTGGAATATCAGCCGCTCAGCGGCGGCCAATTGACCGCGCGCTGTGATGCCGCGGGCCAGCAGCTCGAAATGCTCAAGCAGCTTTCGCCGCAGGATGCCGGCGAACAGCAGCAGACCGAGCTGCCCTGGAGCGGCATCCAGCCCGGTGATCAGGTGCGATTGACCTATCGCAATGGCTGGTGGACCGCGATGGAAGAACTGACGGTGCCCGAATCGCCGCGCCCGTTGGCAAAGGCCGCGACCAAACCGAAGTCTGCGCCGACGCCCCAGCCGCACCCCAAGCCCGAGCCGGTCACGAACATCGCCGTATCGAAAAAGCCCGACAAGCCGAAGCTGGCAGTGGTCGAAGAGCCGCACGTTGATACCAAAAAAGGCACGCCGGAAGAACCCAAGACGGGAGTAGCGCAGGAGCCGGAAGTGCTCGGGCTGTATTCGGCCCGCACCAAGCCCGACCGCGCAAAATGGATTACTCAAGTCGGCGGTACGCCCGAATCGGAATCGGGCGTCGCTGAAGGACTGGCATGGTTGGCGCGCCATCAGGCGGAAGACGGGCATTGGGGGCCCGATTGCCTGGGCAGCGGCCCCGGTTCGCGCTGCGAGCAGCAGCATCCCTGCACCAGTCCCGGCGAAGCATTCGAAGGCGCCTACACCGGGCTGGCCGTGCTCGCGTTTCAGGCTGGCGGACATTATTACTTCAACAAGCATAAATACTCCGACAACGTAGCTCATGGGCTCGACGTTATGGTCGCGCAGCAAGGGCTGGAAGGCGAATTGGTCGGTTCGCAAAATGTGCTGGCCGAGAATGCGGGCGAAACCAGCAAATACAATATGCGGTACATGTATGAGCACGCCATCGGCACCTTCGCTCTGGCAGAGGCCTGCGCCACGGCCAAGGCCGCCGGCGAACACCCGAATGAAAAGTATCTGGCCGCGGCCATCAAGGCCGTGCGGTTCATCGAAAGCCAGCAGCACGACGATGGCGGCTGGCGGTACACGACCAACAAAAACGCCCCCAGCGATTGCTCGGTATCGGGCTGGTCGATGTTGGCGTTGAAGACCGCGCTGGAGGCCGAAATCAAAGTGGACGCCCAGACCATCCAGCGGATGGTAGAGTTTTTCAAGAACCAGGCCGACTCGTTGACGGGCCGCACCCATTATCAAACGCCCCGCTACGGCACCGACGCGTTGACCGGCGTCGGCATGATGGTCGATCAGTTTATCTTGCACCAACCGCAGTCGCAGCTTGTGCAATTGGCGGCGCCCTATCTGGCCGATCAAGCCGAGTCGACCTGGGGGCCCAATCGCAATGGAATCAACGCCTTGCTTTCGGGAAGCGATTTTTATACCTGGTACAACTGCACGCTCGCCATGTTTCAGGCCGGCGGCGATCCGTGGAACCGCTGGAACGCCGTTATTCGAGACCACGTCCACAAACTTCAACTCGGCGGCGAAGAATGCCAGCGCGGCAGTTGGGAACCGAACGGCCGGTGGGGCGAGGGTGGTCGAATCTACACCACCGCCTTGGGCGTATTGACGCTCGAAGTCTATTATCGCTTTGCCCGCGAGCAGGCGGCGAAAAAGAAGTAGCCAGTTCATCCGTTTCGTCAGTTTTGAGAGGCAATGCACCAGCATCCAACATCCGCCACCGGACGGCTCTCGACCGGCATCGAACGACTCGACGAATTGCTGGGCGGCGGATTGCTGCCAGGAACCTTGACCGTGGTGTCGGGAACGACGGGCATCGGCAAAACGCAGTTGGGCCTGCACTTTCTCCGCGCCGGCTCGCCGCAGGAGGGCCGCGGCGGCGTGGTGTTCGATATGAGCAGCCGCGGCGATGCGCAAGGGCACACGGCCTACGCGCGGCGCCTCTTCGATTGGCCGCTGGCCGTCGCCGATCCGAACCGCGTGCCGTCGCCCGACGAGATCTTCGATCGCGGTCTGGCGGCGGCAGATTATCTGCACGTTTTCGATTATCAGGGGCGGCGGATGACCCGCGGCGATTTGGATTCGGAAGGCTGGCAAGATTGGCAAGCCGAGCTCGCTCGGAAACTGACGGCGACGATCGCCTTTTTCTATGGAAACTTTACGCGCGGCGTGCGGCGTGTGGTGATCGACGGCATCGAACCGGTCGAGCGCCCCAGCGACTCGATCCAATTTGAATTGTTCGAATATGTGTATCATCAGATCTTACGCAAAGACCACGACTGGGTGGCACGTGACCTGTTGCGCGAGCGGTTCCGCGCGTATGCCGATGCCGTCGAGCGAGCAGCCTACGATCCGCGGCAGATCGGCTGTCTGCTGCTTTACACCTCGCCCGAGGCGATGCTCGACGAGCTCATCGAGCGCAAGCTCGACGAGGGCGACGCGCTGGCCAACGCCAACACGCTGATTTACTTGGGCAAGGTGCGCGAAGGCAATCGGTTGGGCCGGGCGTTGTACATCGCCAAGCACCGCGGCAGCGCCTGCGCCGATGAAATCGTGCCCTATCGGATTGATGCGGGAGGACTACAATTCGATCGAGCTTAGGGCTGATCGTCGCCGATGTCAGGCTCTTCCGCGGCAAATTGCCGATGGTACATCGCTGATTCAAACAACAGATTGACATGACCTTGCTTGCCAACCGTCCCCAGGAATTCCTCGAAGGTCTGCATTTAGTGCCCCCCCTGGATCATCCGTGCGCGGGCCATGGCGTCTTCGGCCTCGGGTATTTTGCCGGCCCGTTGATACGTGACGCTCAAGGCCGTGAAACTGAAAGCGTCTCTCGGTTCGAGCTCGCAGGTTTTCAGCGCGTGCCGGATGGCTTCGTCGTGCCGCCGCAAGCGCGTATAAATGACAGCCAGGGCCGAATGCGCCAGCGCGTAACTCGCGTCTTGGGTCAGCAGCTCGTTGAGCTTGGCCGCGGCGGCTTCCAGGTCGCCGCTGTCTTTGAGCTTGTCGGCTTCGCTGTAGAGTTCTTCGTTGGTAGGCATGGGATGGTTTCTCGCAGGATAGCCGGGCGGCAGGTGTTCGCGATGATCGCTGTCAGACAGTTTATCACGTCAGTGCCGCACCGCGGTAGCCCCGGCATTCGGCGCTGCATTGCGAGACGATGATAGGGTGGGCCGAGCGCAGCGAGTCTCACCTTCTGACGGCAAGTCGGCGCCGCAGCGGTGATCCGGCAAACAGGTGGGACTCGCTGCGCTCGGCCCGCCCTAGCGCTCGGCGTGCTCGGCGTCGGGCGAAAGGCCCTTTTCCACGGCCAAACCCTGCGCCCGCAGTTTCGCCCGCAACGTGGTCCGCGAGATGCCCAACAGTTCGGCTGCCTGAAGCTGGTTGCCTTTCACGTGGCGCATGACTTCTTCCAGCACCACCCGATCGACCGCCGCAGAAACCAGTCGGTAGACGTCGGGCTGGCCGGCGTTCAAAAGCTGCCGCGTGTATTGGCCGACTTCCAAAGCCCCGCCGGCGGGCGAGTGAATGGGCATGGCAACGGCCACCGCCCCGGCGGGCCGGCACGAATCGGGCAGACAATCGGGCGTCAGCACTTCGCCGGTGGCGTGCAACATGCCAAATTTGATAGCGCTTTGCAGCTCGCGCACGTTGCCCGGCCAATGGTGCGCCTCGAGCAGCCGTCGGCTCTCCGGCGTGATCGCTCGAATGTTTTTACCCAGCTCGTGATTGAAGACCCGCAAAAAATGATCGACCAGCAGCGGAATGTCGCCGCGTCGTTCGCGCAGCGGCGGCAGTTGAATCAAAAACCCGTTGAGCCGGTAAAACAGGTCCTGCCGAAACGTGCCTTGCTCGACCAGCTCGGCCAGGTTCTTGTTCGTCGCGGCGATCAATCTGACGTCGGTCTGAATGGTGTCGTTGGCCCCCACGCGCTCGAATCGCTGTTCCTGCAGCAGCCGCAATACTTTGGCCTGCGTGGCGCTGCTCATGTCGGCGATTTCATCCAGAAAGATCGTGCCGCCGCTCACCTGCTCAAATTTGCCGATCCGCCGCTGATCGGCGCCGGTGAACGAGCCGCGCTCGTGGCCAAACAGCTCGCTCTCCAGCAGGTTTTCGGGAATCGCCGCGCAGTTGATCGCCAAAAACGGCGCATGGCTGCGGCGGCTGTAGTGGTAAATCGAACGCGCGACTAGTTCTTTGCCCGTGCCACTTTCGCCGACGATCAGCACCGTGACATCTTGCGGAGCCACTCGACCGATGGCCTTGTACACTTCTTGCATCGCCGGCGCATAACCCACAATGCGGTCGCCGGCCACGTCCTCAGGCTCTTCGTCGCTGATGACGGCGGGCACGTGGCTCAGCCGGCTTACTTCGAGCGCCTTGGCCACCACCTCGCGCAGACGGCGGAAATCGACCGGCTTGAGCAAATACTCGAACGCCCCGCGACGCATCGCTTCGATCGCCGTCTCCGTCTTGGCGAAGGCGGTGATCACAATCACCGGCAGCCGCGAGTCGATCTGCCGAATGCGGTCGTAGGCGTCGAGTCCCGACATGTCGGGCAAGCGAACATCGAGAATCACCGCGTCGGGCAGACGCTCGGCCACCAGGTTAATGCCCTCGTGCGCCGTCTTGGCGGTGACCACTTCCAGCGTGTCGGAGCTGAGACACTTCTGAAGCGAATAGAGCACATTAGGTTCGTCGTCAACGACGAGCAGCCGCGGCATACGCTCGCTCCCTGCCTTCCAGTGATGTTGCGGCTCCCAGCGTTGGCGCACCCGCCAGGGATGCCGTCGGCTCACCGTCGTCGGAGGTTCGATCAGACGATTCGGCCCGCGGCAGCCACAGAGTGAAAGCGGCGCCGCGTTCGGGCAGCGGATCGGCATCGATCTGGCCTCCGTGGGCCTCGATCACGCGCCGGCAGATCGGCAGGCCAAGCCCGGTGCCGGTCTCCTTGGTGCTGACAAACGGTTCAAAGATGCGCTCACCCAGTTCAGCCGGCAGCCCCGCTCCGTCGTCGATGACCCGCAGCGTATAGCCCGGCGAGCCCGCGGCCGGTTCGTCACGGACGCGAATCCAAATATTTCCGCCGCTGGGCAGCGCGTCGAGCGCGTTGAAGAGCAAGTTGAGTAAGACCTGCTTGATTTGCCCGCCATCGACTTCGACCATCGCGGGCTGACGGGGCAAATCGCGATGCAGCGCGACGTGTTGCTGTTCGGCCCGCGCCGACGCGAGATCGGCCGTGTGCTCAATCAGCTCGCGCAGGTCGACCAGCCGCTTGGCGGGCTGCGGCGGACGCGCAAAATCGAGAAGCGATTGGATCGACTCTTCGAGACGGCCAATTTCTTCTTCGACCACCGCCAGGTCGCGCCCTTGCAGGCCGCCGCTGGCCTCGCGCTCGGCCGCCGCCTGCACCAAAATCTTCATGGCCATCAATGGATTGCGCAGCTCGTGAGCGACGCCGGCGGCAAGCTGCCCCACCGCGGCGAGTTGCTCGCTGCGCATCACCTCGCGCTCGCGCTGCTCGAGCCGCTCGACCACGGTCCCGATATGATCGGCCATGTTTTGCAAAGCCCGCTCCAGCTCGTCAAAACCGCCGCCCGTCGAGAGCGTGATTGGTCCCACCACTTCGTTCAGCTTGCCCGCCGCGCCGTGTACCGGCACGCTTAGTTGCACAATGGAGCGGCTGATTCCCCGGGCGATGCCGAAGCCAGCCAGCAGCCCGGCGGCCGAGCCGCACAGCCCCAACAACAAGAACCCCAAACCCATTCGATCTGCCGCGGCCTGACTTTGTTCGCCGCGACGAGCAACCTCTTTGCGATGGAACGAGACATAGGCCAGCGCCGGTTCGAACATCTCTTCCTGCAAGGCATTGCCGTTGAGCAGCGATTCCACGCGCGACGACATCTCTTCGGCGGGGGCACGGGCGGCCCGCTCTACTTCGTCGAAGAATTTCAGGCGACCACGGTCCAGTTCTTTCAATAATTGCTTCTCACGGTCCTCGGCGGCAGATTCTTTGGCGGTGCTCAACAGCCGGTCGGTGGATTGCCGCAGCACGGGAATTTGGGCCAGGTAGGTGCGGTCGCCTGTTCGCAAAAAGAAGTTCAGCTTGCTCCGCGCATCGCGCATCGTGATTACCAGATCTTCCGCCGCCAACATGCTGGCCATGTCGCGGGCCAGCGATACCGAACTTTCCTGTTGCATGCTGTGGACGTACCAGGCCGAGACCGCCCCCACCGTCAGCAACAGCAGGCTGACGCCGATCATCGGAGCGGTCACGCGCAGAACGAATTTGGCGTTCATCGAAACGTTGTTTGCGGGCAGCGGCGAGGTGGACAGGTCGTGTCCATATTGAACAATTTCTGGCTCCGCCGAGTCTGGAACACGCAGGTCGGTGGCAATGCGTATCACTTTACCATACCACGTTGGTTGCCGATTTTCATCCAGAACAGACGCGGAAATGCAGCGAACAAGCAGTTCGATAGGTCAGCCTTTCGTGTCCTTAAGCAAACCTGGGGCCAGTCGCGGGTCGGCATAACGCTTGCATGGCGAAACGCGCGGAACGACGCCCGGAGCACAAGCGACTTTGCTGGTGCGGAATCGAGGCGGCGCCGCCGGAGCGAGCACACTCGCTCTGTACCATCTCGCAGGGGAGCGACCACAACCCCGGCGTTCGCCGGTAGGAGAAGTCGGTATGTTGGGCACCGTTGAAAACGCATTGCATCACCATCTGCCCCATTGGCATTCAGAGTTCGGCGAAACCTTCGCGCCTCCGCCACGGCACGCCTTTATCGTAATCACGCGGCTGCCAGGATCGGGCGGCAGCGCCATTTCGCAAATCGTCGGCGAGCGGCTTGGCTGGCCGGTGCTCGATGGCGAATTGATGGAGCGGATCGAACGTCGATTTGGCGTCCGCCACGCGATCTTGGACATGCTCGACGAGGCGCGGCCCAGCTTTTTGTACGAAGCTCTGGGGCATTTGCTCAGCCATGATCTGATCAGCCAAAACGCTTACCTCTGTTACCTGCGCAAGGTTGTGCGCGCGGCGGCGGCCGAGGGACCCGCGGTGTTTGTCGGCCGCGGCACGCATTTTTTCTTGCCTCGTAAACAGGGCCTGGTGGTACGGGTGGTGGCCGACGTACACGACCGCGTCGAGCGAATCGTCGAGCGGCATGGAGTCTCGAAATCCATCGCTCGGCGGACGCTGGCCGAGACGCACGCGCGCCGTGCCTCGTTTGTGCGGACCTATTTTCACCGCGACATTGACGACATGACGCTCTACGATCTGGTCGTCAACTCGTCGCAGCTTGGCATCGAGGGCAGCGCCGAAGTCGTGTTGGCCGCGCACCGCGCCCGGTGTTCGCACGGGCATTTGAAGACCACCGCCCCCGCCGCGCGTGGTGTAACGACACACGCCGCGTAAGCGGTTCAGGGTTCGGCCAGGAACGGCCCTCAAGGAGCGGCATTCCGGGGTCGGGCTTCTGGGCTGTTCACGCCGGGCCGCCGCCCGCCGTCAGGCGCTGATGATCTTGTTTCCAAACAGCAGTTGGTCGATTTCGCCCAGTCGAAATTCACGCCTGCGGCGAATACTCTCGTCGACTAAGCGCATCAGCGCTTGGGCTTCGAGAAAGACCACGCTGCGAATCGGCGTGCCGGTCATGAAACCGGCCAGCTTGCCAAGATCGGCCTGTCGAAAACCGTGGCCGACTACCGCGAAATAGACGCGCTCGATGCCCGACTGCGCCAGCTCGCGGCTATGCCGCGTGGCATACTCGCAGAACTGCCGGTCGTCGGTGCCCAGCGTGTAGCCTTTGCGGCGCACCTTGGCGTCGATGATCACGGCGAATCGCTCGCTGGTAGCCACGGCCAGGCAATCGGCCACTCGTCCGCAACCTTGCCCCAACTGCCGCACGTCGAAGCCCAAGCAGCGAAACGCCTCGGCGCAGCGCTGCTCGAACACCACCGAAACTGGCGTTGAGCTTTCAATTTCACCTGGTGGCTGGGGCAAAGCCTTGGCGATGCCCCGGTCGGTGGCGTTCCGTTCTGCGCTGGAAAACGCTTCCGTGCAATGCCGCAGTCCGCACGCCAAGCGGGCTAAATCGCACAACCCCGCCGGCAAATTCGGAAATCGCTGGCGCGCGGCGGCGACGATCGGCGATGGTTCGAGCAGGTCGCTCATGTCGGACGCTGCTTCCGCCTCGGCCTGGCACGTCGGCTTGCGTGTCGATCCGCTTTGTTGCGGCATCCATAGCCGGTCTTCGCGCTCGGCGACGCGCCAGGCGATGTGCAAGAATCGCGGGTCGCCGTTCTGCTGGCGAACGGTTTGCTCGGTGATGGTGGTCACCGCGTCGGCGGCGTCACTGGCGGCGCGGCGCGCCGTGCGCTGTTTGTTGATCTCGCGGTCCTGCCGGCTGCGATCAAACGCTTCGATCGCCCAGTCCCAGAGGGTTTCCCACCGCTGGCCGCAGCGGACGCGCATCTTTTGCGCCAGCGGGTGCGTGGGGTGCGCGGCGATCCAGCCTTCGACTTGGGCGATGATGTCGGCCACGGTTTGCCGGGCAAGCGCGTACTCGCCGCCGACTTTTTCGTAGCTCTGCCCGTCGAGCCTGACGCGCTGATAAACCGCGCAGTTGCGCCGGCTCGGCGGTCGGGCCGGGCGGCCGCGCCGTTTTGCCGATAGTTCCTGGGGCACACGCTGCTGCTTTTCTTGACTCATGCGATTTTCCCCTGACAAAAATAAAAAACGTGATCCAGCGCACCTTGCGCTAAATTCTTGCGATGGAAAGGCTTGCAAGCTGACCCCGCCTTAGGCGCACGCGGGCCCCGCAGCCATAAATCTGGGGGGGGGTGAAGCAGGATTCAGGGGTCGGCATTCGGCATTCAGGGAGCGCCGAATATTCCCCCGAGCGGATCGCCAACCTCGCGTGGATTCGGGGCCGCCGAGCGGCAGGCGCGCAACTCGTATGAGTTGCGCGGGATGCCCCGGCCCCTGAATGCTGAATCCTGAATGCCGCCCCTGACCCCCGAATGCCCTCTACCTGTTTTGTACCAGGCAAGTGGCTTGGTCAGTTTTCCGCGGGTTTTTCGCCTGTTTTAGGACGGCTCGCCGACGGATCCGGCCTCTCCTTGTGTTGTACCAGGCAAGTGGCTTGGTCAGTTTTCCGTGGGTTTTTCGCCTGTTTTAGGACGGCGCGCCGACGGATCCGGCCTCTCCCTGTGTTGTACCAGGCAAGTGGCTTGGTCGGTTTTCCACGGTTTTTCGCCTGTTTTGCGACGCCCTCGCCGACGGATCCGGCTTCTCCCGGTGTTGTACCAGGCAAGTGGCTTGGTCAGTTTTCCACGGGTTTTTCCCCGGTTTTGCGACGCCGTCGCCGGCAGCTTCACACTTGATCGGCATCACCGCTACGGTCGAGAATGGCGCCGGCGGGAAGCGAAAGATGGCAACTACGGGGCTTCTGCTCGTTTGGCTCACCGATACGCGCACCCAACCACCAACGCGACCACGGATGACTCGGATGGGCGCGGATCGACGCAACCAAGAATTGTCTTATCCGTGCCCATCGGTGTAATCCGCGGTCGATCGCATATCGCATTTTTACTTTTGCATTTTGCGTTTTGCATTTTGACTTTCCCCCGTTCTTTGTCAGCGCGGCCCTATTGCCGCTCCTCGCAGCCCAAGCGATACTGCCTGCTAACGAGCGGACGGACTATAATTTAGTCCCTCTCCCTCCGGGAGAGGTTAGGTGAGGGCCAGGAGAATTGCCGAAGTTGTTTTTCGCCCGCCTTTAATTGACTGCTGACCCCCCGTCCCCTGTCCCCTGTCCCCGACCTCTGCCTCTTGCCACTCGACGCCAAGCCGCTCTTCCGTCCCGACGTTCTCCGCGCGCACCTGGGGGCTTTTACGACGCTGCCCGACCGCGTCGAGGCCGCCGCGCCCAAGCTGGCGCATTGGGCAGAGCTGCTCTCCACCCGCCGGGCCGACAGCTTTAAAGAGCAGGAGATCCTGCCCGACTTCTTGACCGACTTCTTTTGTGGCGTGTTGGGCTACACGCGCCCCGCCGACGCAGAGCCGCGCTACACCCTCTCGCGCGAACAGCACGTCGAGGTCGACGGCACATTCGCCGACGCCGTGCTGGGCGAGTTTAATGGGCAACAGCGTTATCTGGTGGCGCTCGAAGGCAAGGGTCCCCGCGATCCGCTCGACCGCCCCTTCGCCGGGCGGCGCATTGCTGCCGCGTCGGCAGCGAGCGCTATGAACTGCAATCGCACGTTCAGCGGCGCTTGACCGAGACGTTTGGCGTCTCGCCGCGCGGCGAACCGCTCGGGGCGCTAAACGAGAAAGCCCAGGCGTGGTGGGACGCAAGTTTGGCGATTTTGGGCGCGGCGCTGAAGACAAGTTTCAAGCTCGCCTCGAACCCGCTCAAGAACCCGCGACTGGCCGACGAATGGGCGCCCTACCTCAAGGAGAACCGCGAGATGGTCGATTCGATGACGCGGCAAGTTGCCGATGCCGAGGCGGAGTTGAACGACCGAGTTTACCGGCTGTTTGCGTTGACGGCTGATGAAATCAGACTGCTTGCGCGGGAAGTGGAGCACTGATTCCGCCGGGATTGGATGTTGCGTCTCGCCACCATCCGGCCTCGTGCCGGTGGAGCGATGATTGGACGCTAGAAACGCCGCCCTCCCATCTTTGTCTTTCTTCGTTTTCCGCCCGGCACGCCGCTTCGCGGCGGGCCGGGCGGAAAACGAGAGGGGTTGGGCGAAGCGGCCCGTCTAGCGTTCAATCATCGCCCGACCGAGACAAGCTCGGATCGTGGCGGGCTTTGGGGGGCATCAAGCCAGTTCGGCGCATCGCGTCTTGGCGACGCCTCATAGCTCTGCGCGTCAATCGGGACGAGCGCACGCCCGACGAAGTCGCTCTCATGTGGTCCACCGCGCCGCCGCGGATGCCGATTGAGGGCCCCTAGCCCGTTTGTGCCGCCACCATCCGGCCTCGTGCCGGTGGAGCGATGATTGGACGCTAGAGACGCCGCCCTCACATCCCTATCTTTCTTAGTTTTTCCGCCCGGCACGCCGCTTCGCGGCGGGCCGGGCGGAAAACGAGAGGGGTTGGGCGAAGCGGTCCATCTAGCGTTCAATCATCGCCCGACCGAGACAAGCTCGGGTCGTGGCGGGCTTCGGGGGCATCAAGCCACTTCGGCGCATCGCGTCTTGGCGACGCCTCGTAGCTCTGCGCGTTGATCGGGACGAGCGCACGCCCGACGAAGTCGCTCTCATGTGGTCCACCGCGCCGCCGTGAATGCCGATTGAGCGCCCGTAGCGCATTTGGGCCGCCACCATTCGGCCTCGTGCCGGTGGAGCGATGATTGGACGCTAGAGTCGTCGCCCGCACCTCCGTGTCTTTGTTCGTTTTCCGCCCGGCCCGCCGCTTCGCGGCGAGCCGGGCGGAAAACGAAAGGGGTTGGGCGAAGCGGTTCATCTAGCGTTCAATCATCGCCCGACCGAGACAAGCTCGGATCGTGGCGGGCATTGCCAATACCGCCTCGGCGCATTCCGCCCGCGCTCGATCATGGTCCGTCTCGGACAAGTGCCTCGTTTGCCGAAATGTCGTCTACTGGATAGGAACAATGCGGCGCCCATTGATTCTGTCGCGCGATTTCCGCAGAATCGGTTCGGTCCTCACCGGAGCGGAATTGTCATGCCTAACCTCGCGCCAATCTATACGGCGGCGAATTGCAACGCGGCATACCAACTCAATTGGTCGCTGGCCGTGTTTTGGGCATCCTCACCGCCGCCGGAGTCGGCCTGGCTCGACGAGCTCCGCGCCGCCACGGAGGCGGACAGCGTGCGCATCCTGGAACATTACTCGCCGCGCGAACGAGTCAGTCAGTTTCTGATTAGCACACGACCAGAAACGGCGCCGCCCGCCGCCGTTCGGAGTATCAAGGGGCGACTACAGCACCTTGTGCGTAAAAGGCTTCCCAAGGCGTTCCACCGCAACTATGGCCTGCGCAGCCTTGGCTCCGTGAACTGCGACACCGTGCGGCAATACATTGAATCGCAGACCAGTAGTTCGCACGCGCGCTATTGTTACAACCTGCACGTGGTGTTCGTGAGTTCGCGCCGCGACGTCGAAATCCGAGCGCAAGTGCTCGACCAGCGCCGAAGGATGGTCGTTGCCGCGGCCGAGAAGAAAGGGCATCTGCTCGGCAATGGACAAGTGCTCGCCGAACACATTCATTTCGCGGTCGGCTGCAACTTGGAGGAATCGCCCGGAGAAGTCGCAATAAGTTATCTGAACAACCTGGCTTTTACCGAGGGCATGCGTCCCGTCTATGAGTTTGTATTCTACGTCGGAACATTTGGCGAATACGACCTCGGTGCGGTTTGGCAACATCAATAGTCTGGCCCCCGGCCGCGTTGGAAGCGAGTGGGCCGTTGGGCGCGTGTGCCACGCCACCATCCGGCCTCGTGCCGGTGGAGCGATGATTGGACGCTAGAAACGACGCCCGAAATAACCCCGTTGTTTGGTCGTTGGCCGTGC
>DASVHB010000130.1:0-12320 GCA_036379195.1 Pirellulales bacterium | reverse complement strand
ATGCTTTGGAATTTCAAGAATTCTTCGACCCCAAGGAACTGACCGTCGCCGACGAGTTGCTCGACGAAGGCCGCCGGCGTGCCGCCGACCTGGCCGAAGGGCGGGCGCCCTGGACCACCGCCACCGGGCTGGTGGTGCGCGGCTATGTCTCGCGCATCGACGGCTCGGTGCAGCCCTATGGCTTGGTCGTGCCCGAATCGTATCAGGCCCAGAGCACCATGCGTCACCGACTCGATCTGTGGTTTCACGGGCGGGGCGAAACGCTCAGCGAAGTCAACTTTTTGCAAAACCGTCGCAAGCAGCTTGGGCAGTTCGCCCCGCGCGACACGATTGTGCTACATCCCTATGGACGCTATTGCAACGCCTTCAAGTTTGCCGGCGAAGTCGATGTGCTCGAAGCGCTCGAATCGGTCCGCGAGCGTTATCGGATTGAGGACGATCTGATTTCGGTGCGTGGCTTTTCGATGGGCGGCGCGGCGTGCTGGCATTTCGCCGTGCATTACAGCGACCGCTGGTTTGCCGCCAACCCCGGCGCCGGTTTCGCAGAGACAGCCGAGTTTCTGCGGCGTTTTCAAAACGAGGAGCCCGACCCGACCTGGTTCGAGAAGCGGCTCTATCATCTTTACGACGCCACCGACTGGGCGCCCAACCTTTTCCACTGCCCCACTGTGGCGTACAGCGGCGAACACGACGCGCAGAAGCAGGCCGCCGACATCATGGAAGAGGCGCTGGCCGAAGCCGGCATCAAGCTGCGGCACGTGATCGGCCCCAAGACAAAGCACAGTTACCATCCCGACTCGCAGGCCACCGTCGAGCGCCTGCTCGACAGCCTGGCCGAAACCGGCCGCGATCGCTATCCATCGAGCGTTCATTTGGTCACGTATACGCTGAAATACAACCGGATGGGCTGGGTGACGATCGACGGCATGGCCGAGCATTGGCAGCGCGCGGCGGTCGAGGCAGTGATGGCCGACGCCTCGTCGTTGGAGGTGGCCACCAACAACGTCACCGACCTGACGTTCGATCTGCCCGCCGGCTGGTGTTTGCTCGACGTCGATCAACCGGTGTCGGTGATCATCGACGATCAAGAAGTATTTGTGCCGCAGCCGCTTTCCGATCGTTCGTGGCATGCGCAATTGCACTGGGACGAAGGGCAATGGACGGCCGGCCCGCGCCCCACGACGGGCCTTCGCAAACAGCACAACCTGCAAGGCCCGATCGACGATGCCTTTATGGACAGCTTTATTTTTGTGCGACCCAGCGGCGAAGCGGCGACCCCGGCGGTCGGTAAATGGGCCGAAAGCGAACTGGAACGCGCGATCGAGCATTGGCGGCGCCAATTTCGAGGCCAGGCACGCGTCAAAACCGACCAAGAGATTTCCGACGCCGATATCGCCTCGGCTAACCTGGTGCTGTGGGGCGATCCTTCGAGCAACAAGCTCTTAGGGCGAATTGCCGATAAACTGCCGATCGCCTGGAAAACCGACGGCATCGCGGTGGGCGAAAAACATTTCGATGCCGACCATCATGCGCTGGTGATGATCTACCCCAATCCGTTGAATCCGCGGCGCTATGTCGTGCTCAACAGCAGCTTCACCTACCGCGATTACGCGTATCTCAACAACGCCCGGCAGGTGCCCATGCTGCCCGACTGGGCGGTGGTCGATGTCAGCGTACCGCCCAATGCATTGCGACCCGGCATGATCGCCGCCGCCGACTTCTTTGATGAGCGCTGGGAGCTGAAGTAGGCAAGTTGGCATAGCCGAGTTGGCTTCATCAGGGTAAAAGAAGCCGATCCCGCGGGATAGGCATGTGCCGATCCTGGTACCCAAAAAGCCGCATGGAGGCGCTGCGAAGATGGGCAAGGAAGTCAAAATCGGTCTAGTGGTCATGGGGGTTTTGCTCTGTGTCTTTGGCGGAGTGCTCTTGCTGCGGCTGCGTCCCCAGAAGCCCGCCCTCGCGGCCCGATCAAAATCTGCCGAGGCCAAGCAGACGACAAAACAATCGGACAAAAAAACCAAGGCGAAAATCAGTGCGGGCAAACGCCCGCCCGCTTTTGGTGTTCCCCGCCGCGAACCGTCTGACGATGCCTCTGAGATCGCCGATCCGTTCGCCGCTGATCACTCCGCGAGCGACAATCAATCGCGCGATTTGGCGTCGGATGATCGGCACAATGCCTGGTCGGATCACTATGCGAATACGCGGGAGGCCGAACTGGAAAGCGAATCGGACACAAACGAAGTGCCTGACGTTGCCGATTCGCCCTATGGCGGAGCCTATCGCCGCAGCGCTTTCGAACCTGATGAAGGTCTGCCGGCGGAAGACACGCCGCGGTATGCGGCCTCCGATGCTGCGCAGGATGAATCATCCATGGACGGCGATCACGATGGCGCGGGAAATCGCCAGACGATTTTCAACGCCGCCGATCGCTACGGCCAAGCTGGCGCCGGCGCGATGACCGACGAAGGTACGGATGCCGTCGATCGCTTTGTCGATGCCGATGTCGCGGGGCCAAATGGGACCGATCGAGACGAAGCCGTTGACGATGAGGAAGTCGTTAGCGATGAGGAAGTCGTTAGCGATGAGGCGGCGCAGCCCACGCTGACCTTCGACCGCTATCGGGAGCGTTCCGAATATCAACTGCCTTCGCTCGCGACAAATGATCCCGACGTGCGCCCCGCTGTCGGCAGCGCAATCGACGATGCCGATATGCCCGCGGATGACTCCTCCGGCGCCGAGGACGACCTGGCCGGCCAGCGGGCCACCGCGGTCGCGCCGCCGCGCCGCCTGGCGGATGCGGCGGACGGCGTCTATGTGGTCGAAGCAAATGACAACTTCTGGATTATTTCGCAAAAGCTGTACGGCACCGGCGTCTACTTCAAGGCGCTGCAAGAGCACAACCGTCCGCAGTCGGGCGAGGCGGCGTCGCTGAACGTGGGCGATGAGATTGCGGCGCCGCCCTTGGAAGTATTGCGAGAGAGTTATCCCGCGCTCTGCCCGAAGGCGCACGCTCCCCAGTCGGCGCGCGGGGCGCTGGCGGGTTCTGCGCGGTCGGCGCGGCTCTACACCGTGGCCGAAGGCGATACCTTGTTCGATATCGCTCGTCATGAACTCGGCAAAGCTTCGCGCTGGTTGGAGATCTACGAACTGAACCGAGATCAACTTGGCGACGATTTCAACTATCTGGCAGCCGGCATGCGGTTGCAATTGCCCGGCGACCAGCCCGAGCCAATCGCCAGCCGTCCCCGCCGCGACACGTTTCTGCGCTGACGTGGGTCAGGCACCGCACTCGTTCGTCAAGACCGATTAAGCGGCGGTTGTGGCATGGCCAAGTGCTGAATATGCTGAACGTGTGTTGTACGTCAAGCCTTCAGCACGATCGACCCTTGTTTGCCATGACTAAAGTATGGAGATTGTCGCGGGCGGTTGCCTTATGGTTTTTGTTCGCACCGTGCTGCTCCGCCGCTGAGCCGCCATCGGCAGACTTGCTGATTCGGCAAGGGCAGATCGTCGATGGCTCCGGCAACCCGTGGTTTCTGGGCGATTTGGCGGTGCGCGGCGACCGCGTCGTGGCCGTGGGCCGCTCGCTGCCGCACCAGGCAGAGCATGAGATTGATGCCCGTGGGCGGGTGATCGCCCCGGGCTTCATCGACATCCATTCGCACTCCGATTTTCTGCTGCTCGAAGACGGCCACGCCCAAAGCAAAATCCGCCAGGGCGTGACGACCGAGGTTTTGGGCGAAGGGGCGTCGCCTGGTCCCTACCTGGGCAAGTTGCCGGCGCCCAAAGTCGTCGTGCGGGACCAGGCCGAGCGTTGGTCGAGCCTGGCCGAATACTTTGCGCTTGTCGAGCGCGGCGGCGTGGCGGTAAACGTGGCCTCGTATGTCGGGCTGAACAACGTCTGGCAGGCGGTGATGGGCAATTCGTTCGAGCGTCCCACGTCCGAACAACTGAAAGAAATGCAGCGCATCGTCGAGGCGGCGATGAACGACGGCGCCTTGGGGCTATCGTGCCAATTAATGATGCCGCCCGGCTCGCTGGCGACGACTGATGAGCTGGTGACGCTCTGCAAAGTCGTCGCGCGGCACGGCGGCATTTTCTCCACGCATATTCGCAACGAAGGCGATGGCGTTTTGGATTCGGTGAAAGAGGCCATCGAAGTCGGTCGCCGAGCGGGCCTGCCGGTCGACGTCATTCATCTAAAGATTGCCGATCAACAGTACTGGGGCCGCATGAACGAAGTTGTCGCGCTGATCGAGGCGGCGCGCCGGCAAGGCATCGACGTGCAAGCCAATGTCTATCCCTATACGCGCGGCAACAACGACCTGGCGAGCATTGTTCCGCCGTGGGCGCACGAAGGCGGCAAGGCGCAAATGCTGGCGCGGCTCAAAAACCCGGATGATCGGCAGCGAATCAAGCACGACATTCGGGAGGGCGTGCCTGGCTGGTACAACCATTACACCGCCGTGGGAGGCGACTGGTCGCGGATGCTGATCGCCGCCGACAACCCGTTCAAGGGTCTGACGATGGACCGCGTGCTGGCATTGCGCACGGCCAACAAGCCCAACGCCGACGCGCTTGACGAGTTTCTCGATTTTCTCTGCGAGCACAATGGCTCGGTCAGCACGGTCTACGCCCACCACACCGAAGAAGACATGACGCTCGCGCTCAGCCAGCCCTGGTGCTCGATCGGTTCCGACGGATCGGCATATGCCGCGGAAGGGCCGCTACGGCGCGGCAATCCGCATCCGCGCAATTTCGGCACTTTCCCGCGCGTGCTGGGCGTCTATGTGCGCGAAAAAAAGCTGCTGCCTTTGGAAGATGCCGTTCGCAAGATGACGTCGCTCAACGCCGCGAAGGTCGGCCTGCGCGATCGCGGCCTGCTGCGCTCAGGGCAGTTTGCCGACATCGTGATCTTCGACGCCGACCGCATGATCGACCACTCGACCTACACCGAGCCGTTTCAATACCCGGAAGGAATCGAGTATGTGATCGTCAACGGTCAGGTGGTCATCGATCGCGGCCAGCACACCGGCGCCACGCCCGGCCGTGCGCTGCGGCGAACGAACGACTAGCGGCGTAAGACGGACCGGACACTGATCGGTTTTGACATTCAGAATTGGCGTGTGGACCAGCCGCCCTCGGCGAGCTGCATTTATTGCTGCCACTTCTTTAACCCTTGACGGGGCCAGGGTGATCATCTGTTTGCAGCACGGGTTTTTGGTGAATTCTGACAAAAGGTTCCCCCCAAGCGCAGCGGAGACGCCACCGCTCATTTGCTTGTGGTCAGCTCGCTCGGATGCAGGGCGAGATAGTCGCGGACATCAACCTGCATCCGGTCAATCTCCGCCAAAAACCCGGATGCCGACAGACGGTACGCGAACGGGTTCGTCTCGACTTTGCGCAAATGGGCGACCTGCGCCTGGAAATGCCGGATGCGCTCCTGCGTCGCTTCAAGTTCCTTGTCATTAGCAATCATGGCTTCTCCGCAATGATCTCAATAATGCCTCGCGAACCGCCGCCGCGCTTCACCTGCCAGTATTCTACCGCAGCCTCTTCGCCATCGAAACAGGCCAACTGTCTGAGCCAGAATACGCTTGCGCCGAATTGGGCCTGTGCGGCCGCATGGTCGAATAACCGCCTTGCGCCGGAATCGAGCACTGCTGGATCGAAAGAGTTTTCCATGATTTGGAAAACATCGACATCGTTCGGCTCGTCTTTATCTGTTATGAAGGAACCGAAAACCACGAATCGGCGCACGTGGCCCGTTGCGCGAACGACGGCGAAAATCCGCTCAAGCCGAAGCCCGATTGCAATCCGTTGGGGATTTTGCACGGCAAACCGATTCAAGACCTCCTGCAATGGCGCTTGGTGGATGCCATCCGGAAGCTCACCGTCTTCATTGAATGCCGGTAGCATCGCGAAGCTCGATTTACGCAATCAACTCCCGAATCACCCTGGCCGGTTCGACGCCGGTCAGCTTCTGGTCGAGGCCTTGATAACGATACGTGAACCGCTCGTGGTCGAATCCCAGCAGGTTGAGCACCGTGGCGTGGAACTCGTGAATGTGGACCGGGTCTTTGACGATGTTGTACGAGAAATCGTCGGTCTCGCCGTGAATCGTGCCGGGACGCGAGCCGCCGCCGGCCATCCACATGGTGTAACAGCGCGGGTGATGGTCGCGGCCATAGTTCTCTTTGGTCAGGCCGCCCTGCGAGTAAATGGTGCGGCCAAATTCGCCGCCCCAGATGATTAACGTCTCATCGAGCAGCCCGCGCTGCTTCAGGTCTTGCACCAGGCCCCAGCAGGCCTGATCGACGTCGCGGCACTGGTCGGGCAGGCGGCCCGCCACGTTACCATGCGTATCCCAGTTGTTGTGGTAAATCTGGATGAACCGCACCCCACGCTCGACCATTCGCCGCGCCAACAGCACCGAGTGCGCGAAGCTGCCGGGCTTCTTTGCTTCGTCGCCATACAGAGCATACGTCGCCGCCGTCTCGTTCGACACGTTGGTCAAGTCGGGCACGCTCGACTGCATGCGGAAGGCCAACTCGTACTGCTGAATGCGGGTGTGCGTCTCGGGGTCGCCCACCTTGCGATAGCTCAGCTCGTTCAGCGTGTTCAATCCATCGAGCGTGCGGCGGCGGATCTCGGTGGGCACGCCGGGCGGGTTGTTGATGTAGAGAATCGGATCGCCGCCCGAGCGGAACGACACGCCGGCATGCTCGCCCGGCAAATAGCCGCTCGACCAGAGCCGGGCCGAGATGGCTTGCACCTGCTCGGTGTTCGTCGGCTTGGCCACCAACACCACGAACGTGGGCAGGTTGTCGTTCATCGAACCCAGGCCATACGACACCCACGCGCCCAGGCAGGGCCGCCCGGTCACCTGGTTGCCCGTCTGCATGTAGCTGATGGCCGGCTCATGGTTGATGGCCTCGGTGTGCATGCTGCGGATGAAGCACATGTCGTCAACCATCCGTGCGGTGTAGGGCAGCAGTTCGCTCACCCACATGCCGCTCTGCCCGTGCTGTGCGAATTTGAATTTGCTGGGCGCCACGGGAAACCGCTTTTGTCCCGACGTCATGGTGGTAAGTCGCTGGCCCATGCGCACGCTGTCGGGCAAGTCTTTATCGAACCACTCCTGCATCTGCGGCTTAAAGTCGTACAGATCCATTTGCGGCGGCCCCCCGACCATGTGCAGATAGATCACCTGCTTGGCCTTGGGGGCGAAGTCAGTGACGCCGGGAATGCGCGTTGTTTCCGAAGCGCCGGCCGAGCGGGCCAGCCAATCGCCGCCTAGCGACGCCATCGCGGCCCATCCCAGCGCGTTAGCGCCGCGGCTGAAAAACTGCCGGCGCGTTTCGTAGCGGACGTAATCGTGAATGGGGTTCATCGAAAGCTCTCCGTTTGGTGTGCAAACGCCGTTGGGTTCTGTAGGGATCGCCCTCCACGCCATCGAGGTAGCCCCGGCACTCCGTGACGGGGTTCGCGGTCGCCTTCGGCGACCGCTGGTCTCCGCCACGGAGTGTCGGAGCTACTTTGGCGGCTTGCGCCGCAAGCGGAACGCCACGGAGGGCGTTCCCTACAGACCGTTACTTGTTTAATACCTCATCGAGGTTCATCAATTCGTTGGCCAACATGGTCCAGGCGGCAAGTGTCGCCGGGTCGAGCGAGGCTTCGGCTTTCGATTCACCCACGGCGATCAATTGCTTGGCGTCTTCAGCATGCGCCTGATAATAGGCAATCAACTCGGTCAGCGAGCTTTGCACCGTAGGCAATTCTTCTGTCGCAAACGGCCGGGCCAAGAGCCGCCGGGCCAGCAGATCGAGCCGGCTGGCATCGTCGCCGCCGGACGTTAAGACTTGCTGGGCCAAATGACGGGCCGCTTCCACAAATTGCGGATCATTCAAGGTCACCAGCGCTTGCAGCGGCGTATCGGTGCGCTCGCGGCGCACCGCGCAGACCTCGCGGGCAGGCGCATTGAAAACATCCATCGAGGCCGGCGGAGCTGCCCGCTTCCAGAACGTATACATGCTGCGGCGATAGAGATTTTCGCCGCTGTCGCGCTTGTAATCGCGGGTGTTGCTACCGATCATCGCCACCGCTTCCCACACGCCGTCGGGCTGATAGGGCTTGACGCTCGGCCCGCCGACCTTTTCGACCAACAGTCCGCTGGCCGCCAAGGCATAGTCGCGTATCATCTCGGCGTCCATGCGGAACCGCGGTCCGCGCGAAAGCAGCCGGTTCGAGGGATCTTTTTCCAGCTTTTCAGGTGTGGTGAGCGCTGACTGCCGATATGTGGCCGATGTCACCAGCAGCTTGAAGAATCGCTTAACGTCCCAACCGCTTTCGCGGAATTCGACCGCCAGCCAATCGAGCAATTCGGGATGCGAGGGCAGCTCGCCGGTGACGCCGAAATCGCCCGACGTGCGCACGATGCCGCAGCCATAGAGTTCCTGCCAGAAGCGATTGACCGTCACGCGCGCGGTTAACGGGTGCTCGGGGCGCAGCAGCCACTGGGCGAAGCCCAGTCGGTTCTTGGGCAGCTCCGGGGGCAGCGGCGGCAGCGCGGCGGGCGTTTTGGTCTGCACCGGGTCGCGCCGTTTGTCGTACTCGCCACGGTAGAGCACATAGGCCATCGCCGCTTCGTCCTTCTCGTGCATCACGTGCGCAATGGTGCCGCGCGATTTGATCGCCCCTTCTTCGCCTTGCAGCGCCGCTAGCTTCGCTGAGAGCTGCTGCGAGACGGTGTCGAGAGAGGCCAGCCACCACTGGTAAAGTTCGCCTTTCTCGGCGTCGCTGCGCTGATCGGCCGGCTTGGCCACCAGCCAGGACGTGCGTCCGGCGGTCGCCAGCTTGTTTACTTCGGCCGCCGGCAACGCCCGGCCATACAGCCGCAGGTCTTGAAGCACGAGGTCGTCGATCCGCGCGGTCGTGTGTCGCTGGGCCACCTTGAGCGGCACCGTGGTGCGAATGCTGTTCTTCAAGACATTCGCTTGCACTGCGACCGGCTGCTCTTGCCCGTTGATGTAAACCTTCACGCCGCCGGCTTGCGCCGAGCCATCATAAGTAATCAGCACATGGCTCCACTCGCCCGCCTTGAGCGGATTTTTCGAGACCACTTTCAGAGCGTCGTCGGGCCAATGGTTGACAATGTGGCAACCGACACGTCCGCCTTCCAGCCACAGGTCCCAGCCGCGGAAGCCGTTCTGATCGTCCATCCGCGCGACCACCGCCCCGCCCACGTCGGCCTTGGCGGGCTTGATCCATGCGCCGTACGAAAACGCCTGGTCTTTTTCCAGGTCGCCCACGTCGGGCACTTCGACCACCACGCCCGGCTTGCTCTGCAATGCCTGGGCCGCCACGTGCCCCGGCTGCCAGGTGATCTGGGCCGAGGTGGCCACGCTGCGCGGCTGCCCATCGACGGTGGCTGGCAACGTGTTTTCGGTTCCCCCGCTCAACGGCGCGGAGAAACGCAGCCCTTCGGTGGGAATGGTCGCCGCCAAGGTCTCGGCGTTGGCCGAAGCCAGCCAGGCGTCGAAATCGGGCTTGGCCTGAGCTCGCCGCTCATCCGATTGCCGGCGAACATCGGCCAGCTCTTTGGTGAGCGATTCCCAGCGAGGCTGATCGTCGCGCGCCGGCACAAACACCACCGGCGGCGTGTCTTTGATGTTGCCGTCCATTGCCGCCTGCGTGGTGTTGTTGAAAAACGCCGCCAGCTCGTAGAATTCGCGTTGGCTGATCGGATCGAACTTGTGATCGTGGCACACAGCGCAGCCGGCCGTCAGACCCAACCAAACCTGCGACGTGGTCTCGGTGCGGTCGCGGGCGTACAGCACCAGGTATTCTTCAGCGATGGCGCCGCCTTCATTCGTGGTGATGTTGCAGCGGTTGAAGCCCGACGCGATCTCTTGCTCCAACGTGTGACCCGGCAGCAAGTCGCCGGCCAATTGCTCGATGGTGAACCGATCGAACGGCAGATTGCGATTGAAGGCGCCAATTACCCAGTCGCGATACGACCACATCTCGCGGTAGTTGTCGAAGTGAATGCCGTGCGTATCGGCATACCTCGCGGCATCGAGCCAGTAACGCCCGCGGTGCTCGCCCCAGTGGACTGAAGTCATCAGCCGATCGACCAGTTTTTCATACGCGTCGGGCGAGGCATCGTTGACAAACGCCTCGACCTCTTCCGGGCTTGGCGGCAGCCCGATCAGGTCGAGCGATAGCCGCCGAGCCAGCGTGCGACGGTCGGCTTCGGCGGCGGGCGTCAGGCCGAGCGGCTCGAGCTTGGCCAGAATAAAAAAGTCGATCGGGTTCCGGCACCACGCCTGGTTGGTCACCGCCGGCAGCGGCGGACGCACCGGCGCGATCAGCGACCAGTGCGGCTCGTACGCGGCGCCTTCGGCCATCCAGCGCTTCAGCGTTTCCTTTTGCTCGGCGGTAAGCTGCTTTTTGGTGGCCGGCGGAGGCATGAGCTCGTCGGGGTCGCTGGTAAGAATGCGGCGGATCAGCTCGCTGTCGTCGGCCTTGCCCGGCGTGATCGCCGCGGCGTCGATGGCCGCTTGCCGCTGATCGAGCCGCAGGTCGGCTTTGCGCGCCGCGCTGTCGGGCCCGTGGCAGGCGAAGCAGTTCTCGGCCAGGATGGGCCGCACGTCGCGGTTGTATTGCAGCGGTTCAGCGGCCTGAATATCAACCGCTGGCAGGTGCGCCGCTAATACGGCGAATGTCAGCAACAGCACCAGCGTTGGCGTCGGCAACCTCATCCTTCATTCCTCCACGGGGATACGCAAATCTGCATTTCGAGGGTGTTTCTTTTCTGGCCGCAGGTTCTTTCCGGACGAATGCGGCGGCGCATCGGGCAGCACGCGGCTCCAATACTTCCCGCCCGATCGAATATGGTGCGACATCGCCTGCGACGCCCGGCGGCGATCGCCCGCCATCAGCGCCTCGATAATCGCCAGGTGCTCGTCGAACTCTTCGGTGAGCCGGCGGAAATCGTTGCGGCTGGTGTCGTGTTCCCAGGCCAGGTCGCGGAAGGCGCGGAACAAGATGGTCAGCCGCGCCAGCTCGTTCGCCAGAAACGCATTGCCGCACGAGGTGGCGATCAGGTCGTGCAGCCGGCTGTCGGTCACTCGGGCTTTTTCGACCGTTCGCATCTGCACGCGTTGTTTGCTGCTCTTCAACCGTCGCAGTTCAGTGGCGAGCGACTCAAGCTGCCGGCGATCGATTCGTCCGCACGCCAGCCGCACGGCTTCGCACTCCAGCGCTCGGCGGACCTGAAAAATCTCGCGCACGTCTTTGGCGCTCACGCGCCGCACGATCGCGCCGCGATTGGGCACCAGGTCGATGACGCCAATGCCCGCCAGGGCGATCAGCGCTTCGCGCACGGGAGTGTGGCTGACTCCAAACCGCTCGGCCAATTGTTGCGTGGCCAGATGTTGGCCGGCCCGCAGCAGTCCCTGAAACACCTCGCGCAAGAGCGACTCGACGATGGCCTGGCGTCGCAGGCCGTGATCGCATTGCAGGCGGCGGGTGAGAGGGGCGGCGGTGGCCACAGTAGTGGTTGGTGGCTGGTGGCTGGTAGTGCGAATGTTCCGCGGACAGCCGATTTTCGCAGAGCGCCGGCAAGCGGGTTGGTAGGATACGGTTGATGTTACCCAATGCCGCAAGGAAACGCAAGCAAATTCTACAGAATCTCCCGCCGATTCGACAGAATGCGGTCGCTCGCTCGTAACTTGCAGCGATTCAACCACGGATGGTGCGGATGTAAAAAGGCCGCGCGGCCCACCAAGCCAGCGGCGCGAGATGATGCGGGGAGGGTACCAAAGCGGTGATGAAGCGGTTCAACCTCGGATTTGTGCGGATTGGTTTTGCGAGATCAGCGATGATTCTGGTGACGAGCGAAGGCCCCTCTGGCGGAGGGGCAAACGAGCGAATTCCCCGGGTTTTTACGGGCGTTGCAAATTTGCAACGCCCGAGCGCGATTGTCCGGGCGCCCTCTACTTGTGCCGCTCGCCGCATGCCAGTCGGGGCATCGCCCAGGCTCTGCCCCAGCCACCAACCGCTAGCACCCAACTACCAGCTTATGTTCCTCGCCGGCCACTTCGCGCACGTAGCGCGGCACCGCGTAGCCCGGCAAGCGGCGGCGCAACTCGGCGATCAGTTCCAGTCCGATCCGCTCGGCTACTTCAAAGTGCGCCGCCCCGCGCACGCGGTCGAGCTGGTGCAGGTAATACGGCATCACGCGCAGGTCGACCAGTCGCCGGCAGAGCTCAGTCAACGTATCGGCATCGTCATTCACGCCGGCCAAGAGCACCGCC
>DASVHB010000129.1:0-3287 GCA_036379195.1 Pirellulales bacterium | reverse complement strand
CATCGGCCGCCGCGAAAGCTGCGATATCGTGTTGCGGTTTCCCAATGTCTCGGCCCATCATTGCCAGCTCACCTTGCAGGGCGGGTATTGGTACATCCGCGACCTGCAAAGCCGCAACGGCGTGAAAGTGAACAACATGCGCGTGACCGAAAAGCGGCTCGATCCGGGCGACACTCTGGCGGTGGCCAAGCATCGCTACCAGGTGCAATATTCGCCCGCCGAGCTGGGCGCGGTCGGCCCTCCGCCGAGCGACGGCGGCATGGACGAGATTTTCGGCAAGTCGCTGTTAGAGCGGGCTGGCCTCCAGAAAGACGACAATTTTAAGGACGGCCATGCGCCGCGAACGGCCACGCCCGACAAGCGACGCTACGATCTGCTCAATAACGAGGCCGGACAGATTCGCGACCCCAACAAGCCTGTATAAGCGGAACCCACACCTAGCCTCTCCCAGTCTGAGAGGAATTTTGCTTGGCCAAGCCCAAAAAAAAGCACGTGCGGGCCGACTTTCGCAAAAACCGCTCGGCGAGAGCGCGCCAGGGCGATTGGACGCGAAAATTCAAAACTGAAAGCGGCGAGGGTGAAGACGCCGCCTATCAGGAGCGGGTCAGCGGCAAGGGCGAACTCAGCCGCAAGCGAACCGTGCGGGGCGTAACCGCCGGCGATGACGGACTGGGCGTCGCGCTCGACGTCGACGAGGCCGCCTGCCTGCGGGGCCGCGTGCTGGCCGTACACGGGCTGATCAGCACTGTCGAAGCTGACGACGGCGCGCATTATCAATGCGCCGTCCGCCGGCTGCTTAAAACGCTGCATACCGATCTGCGGCATGTGGTGGCCGCCGGCGACCGTGTGCTCTTCCGACCGGCCGACAATAGCGAAGGCATCATCGAGCGCGTCGAACCGCGGCACGGCGTGCTGAGCCGAGATTCGCGCGGGCGGCAACAAGTGCTGGTGGCCAACGTCGATCAGTTGCTCGTGGTGGCCAGCGCCGCCGAGCCGCCGCTGAAGCCCAACTTGGTCGATCGCTTTTTGGTCGCCGCCGAGCAGGGGCGGATGCGAGCCATCATCTGCATCAACAAGATCGACTTGATCGATGCCGCGGACGTTCAGCCGCTGGTGGGCGCCTATAGCCAGATGGGCTACCCGGTGATTCTGGTGAGCGCCAAGACCGGCTTCGGCATCGAGCGATTGCGGCGGCGGCTGCAAGGCAAGCAAAGCGTGATCGCCGGACAAAGCGGCGTGGGCAAATCGTCGCTGCTCAACGCCGTGCAGCCCGGCTTGGGACTTGCCGTGGGTGAAGTGGTTGCCGAAACCAAGAAAGGGCGGCACACCACCACCACCGCGCGGCTGATTCCGCTGGCGATGGGCGGCTATGTCGTCGACACGCCGGGCATCCGGCAGTTCTTGCTGTGGGACGTAATCCCGCAGGAAGTGGCGGGCTATTTCCGCGATCTGCGTCCGCTGGTGAGCCGTTGCGAGTTTCCCGACTGCACGCACACGCACGAGGCGGGCTGCGCGGTCAAAGACGCCGTGGCCGACGGCTGGCTCGACGCCCGGCGCTACGAAAGCTATCAACGCATGGCCAGCGGAGAGGGATACTCATGAAGGCAAAAAATGGACGGCAAAAAAATGAGAAAGAGAAGAGATGGGCAATCCTACCTCTTCAGCGTCGTTTTTTTGCCTCTCATTTTTTTGCCTGCTGGCTTCACCAATAAGTGGGTGAACCTGGCGGGGATTTGCCGTGTCGATTGGCTAATAGCGTATAATTGCGATGGGTGCGATCGGCGTGGCGCTGATTGTCTCAAGAACTGAACGGAGGACTCGAAAATCGCCAAAGAAATGAATCGCGCCGACAGCGTAGTCAGCGAGTCGGCATTGTTGGTCGGTGTGGTGCTTTCCGGCAAGAACGGCGGGCCTGATCCGCTCGATGAGCTGCGTGGGCTGGCCACGACGGCGGGCGCCCGTGTGGTGGGCTCGCTCACCCAGCGGCGAGAACTGCCCGATAAGACGACCTATCTGGGCCGCGGCAAAGTGGACGAGTTGCGCGTGCTGGGCGAATCGCGCGACGCCGACGTGGTGATTTTCGACAACGATCTGACGCCCGCCCAGACCCGCAATCTCGAACGGGCGACGAACCTCAAGGTGCTCGATCGCACCGAACTGATTCTCGATATTTTCGCCAGCCGCGCGCAAACGCACGAAGCCCGGTTGGCCGTCGAGTTGGCCCAACTGCAATACTCGCTGCCGCGGCTGAAGCGGCTGTGGACGCACCTTTCGCGCTTGAAGATGGGCATCGGCATGCGCGGCCCTGGCGAAAAACAGTTGGAGGTCGATCGCCGGCTGGCCGAAAAACGCATCCATGACTTGCAAACCGAGCTGGCCGAAATCGAACGACGCAAGCAACGCCAGGTGGCCTCGCGCCGCGGGCATATGACCGTGTCGCTGGTCGGCTACACCAACGCCGGCAAGAGCACGCTGCTCAACACGCTCACCGGCGCGGGCGTGCTGGCCGAAGACAAGTTGTTCGCCACGCTCGACACGCGCACGCGGCGCTGGCAATTGCCCGGCTGGGGACCGGTGCTGCTGAGCGACACGGTGGGTTTCATCCGCGACCTGCCGCACCATCTGATCGCCAGCTTCAAGGCCACGCTCGAAGAAGCGCGCCAGGCCGATCTGCTGTTGCACGTGGCCGACGCCGACAGCCCGGCGGTGTATGAGCAGATCGCTTCGGTCTACCGGGTGTTTGAAGAGCTGGGCATCGAGCAGAAGCGCACCTTGCTGGTGCTCAACAAGATCGACGCGCTGGACGACCGCGGCCGGCTCGACGGATTGTTGAACCGCTATCCTCACGCCGTTGGCATCAGCGCCCGCGGCGGGCTGGGGCTAGAGCATCTGGCCGCCGCCGTCAGCGAAATGCTCAGCCGCGACTTTTTAGATCTCGATATCGAAACCGGCGTGGGCAACGGCCGGCTGCTGGCCTACCTGGCGGCACACGGCGAGGTGCTCTCTCGCCAGTTCTCCGAGACGCGAGTGGTGGTACATTGCCGACTGCCCAGGCAGCATCTCAGCCAAATCGCCGCCGACGAGGCGACGATTCGCCCGCACCGGTTGAACGGGCAGAGCGTCTACGTCGTTCCGCCCGAAGCCGTGGCGTAAGTGCCCCACGAGACGACGATGATTGGCCAGCCATCCGATGATGCGCGGCGGCGCGCCGAACGTTCAGCGCGCGGCCTTCCTCACGCGCCCGATGACGGCGCGCACCGCTTCGTCGGTTTGCAACGATACCAGGT
>DASVHB010000128.1:0-4539 GCA_036379195.1 Pirellulales bacterium | reverse complement strand
TGCCGCTGGCCGCCGCGGGCTGGCCAGACGGAACACCGCGACGCCCTGTATCGCAATCGGGGAGGCGAGCGGTTTGAACCGGTCACCCGCGCCAGCGGCCTTGGCGACGAGCGCTTCAGTCAGGGGGCGACGGTCGGCGATTTTGACAACGACGGCTTTCCCGATCTCTACGTCGCCAACATCGGAGTCAATCGGCTCTATCACAATAATGGCGATGGCACGTTCAGCGACGTGGGCGAGGCGGCGGGCATCCGGGCCGATCAGTGGACGGCGAGTTGTTTGCTCGCCGACGTAAACGGCGACGGCCTGCCCGACCTGTACGATGTCAATTACGTCCAAGGCGCCGGCGTATTCGAGACGACCTGCTCCCGGCACGGTCTGCCGCTCACCTGCGCGCCCACTCAGTTCGAGCCGGCGCCCGACGTGCTGTACCTCAACTTGGGCGACGGCCGTTTCCAAGACCAGACCGCGGCGGCCGGCATGAACGTTTCGGGCGGCAATGGTTTGGGAATTGTGGCCTCCGACTTCGATGGTTCCGGCCGTTTGAGCCTGTTCGTGGGCAACGATCAGGACGCGAACTTTTATTTTGTGAACGGCACGCCGGCGCCCGGCGCGCCGCCGCGGTTTGAAGAGCGCGGCTTGCTCTCGGGACTGGCCTTCAACGGCGATGGACGGGCGCTGGCCGCCATGGGCGTGGCCGCCGGCGACGTCAATGGCGACGGAAAAATGGACCTGCTGGTGACCAACTTCCTGCACGAGTCGAGCACGCTCTATTTGCAAGGCGGCAGCGAGTCGTTTACCGACGCCACCGGGCCGGCCGGCCTGCGCCAGCCAAGTTTCCCCATGCTCGGTTTCGGCGCGCAGTTTCTCGACGCCGAGTTGGACGGTCGGTTGGACCTGGTCGTCACCAACGGGCACGTTCACGAGTTTTCAGAGCCGGGCGTTTCCTTCGCCATGCGGCCCCAGTTTTTTCGCAATCGGGGCGAGGGCCGGTTCGAGCAAGTGGCCGCCGACAAGCTGGGACCGTATTTCTGCCAGGCGTATTTCGGGCGCGGACTGGCGCGCCTCGACTTCAATCGCGACGGCCGCGACGACTTCGCGGTCTCGGCGCTCGAAACGCCCGTGGCCCTGCTCCGCAACCAGACCAGCCCCGCCGGGCATTTTCTCGCCGTGCAGCTTCGCGGCGTGAGTTCATCGCGCGACGCCATCGGCGCTGCGGTCAGCGTCGCCGCGGGCGGGCGGCGCCAAACGCAATGGCTGAACGCCGGCGACGGCTTTCACGCCAGCAACGAGCGGCGACTGACATTCGGCATCGGCGGCGCGACGCGTGTCGACCGCCTGACGGTGTGTTGGCCCTCGGGGCTTGAGCAAGATTTTTCCGACCTGCCCGCCGACCAGGACTTGGTGCTGGTGGAGGGTTCCCCCGACGCCACCGCCATCACGCGGTGAGTCGGCGTTGGTCAGCAGGCGGCTCAACTGAACGAGCGGTGTTACCGATCGAACCGACTTTTGTTTTTGGGTAGGCCAGTGATTCGGCCAGGTGGTACAGTGTTAATGATGCCTGTCGCAGCGCAAACGGTCGCCATCGTGGTCTTGACTTTGTGGCTCGCCGGCTGCGCCGAACCTACCGGGCCTCAGCCGTCGAAGCCCGCGACCGCGGCCGCGCGAAGCGCTCCCTCGAAGTTGCCAAAGCGGCCGGCCGCGGCGAAGTCTACGCTTAAACAGACGGCGCCAACGGCGCCTTCCGAAGACGGCGCCGCTATCCGGGCGCGCGAGTCAGCCGCTCCGACGGTTTCCGAGGCGCATGGTCCGTCGAAGCGCGGCGCGATCGCTGGTCCGCCGCCCGTCGACGAAGACCGTGTGGCGTCGCAGGGCATCCGCAAGGTGACGGGCGAGCGGCTGACGCTCTACACCGATCTGCCCGTTGACGCCGACCTCGATCGGTTGCCCGAGCTTTGCGACCAGGCTTACCGGCAGTGGTGCGCTTACTTCGATCGCATCGAGCTTGCGGAAAGCGCATGGGCCCTGCGTGGCTACCTCATGAAGGACGAGGCAAAATTTACGGCGGCGGGCTTGCTGCCCGACGATTTGCCGGCCTTTGCGAATGGCTATGCGCGGGGTCTGGAGGTTTGGTGCCGCGATCAGGAAACTCCGTATTACCGGCGGCACCTGGTGCTGCACGAAGCGACGCATGCCTTCATGTTCGCCGCGTTTGGCACCTGTGGGCCGCCCTGGTACATGGAAGGCATGGCCGAACTGCTGGGCACGCATTCGTTGATCGACGGGCGTTTGACGCTCGGGGCTTTTCCCGCGGCGCCAGACGATGTGCCCGGCTGGGGACGCATTCGCATGGTGCGCGAAGCCGTCGCGGCCGGCCGCTCGCTGGCGGTGGACGATATTCTGGCCTACACCGACGACGCCTATCTGGTGAACGAACCCTATGCGTGGTGCTGGGCGCTGGCGGCATTCCTCGATGGTCATCCGCGCTATCGCGATCGCTTTCGCCAGTTGCCAGGCGAGCTGAAGGTCGGCGACTTCAACCGCCGAGTGCGGCAGCTCTTCGCCGCCGATTGGCCCGAGCTCAACGACGAGTGGCGCGTGTTCGTGCATGATCTCGACTTTGGCTACGATTTAGCGCGCTCGGCCATCGACTTTGCCGCCGGCGAGCCGCTGGCGGGCAAACAGACGGTTACCGTGCGGACCGATCGCGGCTGGCAAGCGAGCGGCGTGCGGCTGGCGGCGGGCAAGACCTATCGTCTGACCGCGAGCGGGCGATATCAGGTCGCCCGTCAGCCGAGGCCCTGGTGGTGCGAGCCGGGCGGTGTGACCATTCGTTATGTGGATGGCCGGCCGCTGGGCATGCTGCTGGCCGCGATCGTGCCCGAGGAAATCTCACCCGAAGCCGCCGAGGGGTTTTTGTCGCCCGTTGCCGTCGGGCTAGGCGCCACGCTGACTCCGGCGGAATCGGGCACGCTGTATCTTCGCATCAACGATCGTTCGTCGGGGCTGGCAGACAACGCGGGGGCGCTGGAAACGACAATCGAGGCGCCATGAAAATCACCCGCTTCGAGACCTTTCTGGCCAATGCCGGTCTGCGGAACTATCTGTTTGTGCGGCTGCACACCGACACCGGTCTGACGGGCGTCGGCGAAGCCACGCTCGAATGGCAAGAGAAAACCGTCGAGACGCTGTTGCACGAGTGGGTGCTCGGCCGCGTGGTGGGCCGCGACCCGTTCGATGTCGAGTCGATCGTCGGCGGGTTGGTGCGCGATCAATACCAGGGCGGCGCGACCATCATGACCGCCATCAGCGGAGTCGAGATCGCGCTGTGGGACCTGATCGGCAAGGCCTGCGGCCAGCCGGTCTATCGCTTGCTCGGAGGCCGTTGTCGCCAGCGCATCGCCACGTATGCCAACGGCTGGTACGGCGGAGCGCAAACGCCCGACGACTATGCCCGGCATGCGCGCGAGGCGGTCGCCCGCGGCTATCGCGCGCTGAAGTTCGACCCCTTCGGCACGGCCTGGAAGGAGCTATCGAACGACGAACGCGAAGCCGCCCTCGCGCGGGTGGCGGCGGTGCGTGAAGCCGTCGGCTCGCGCATCGGGCTGATGATCGAGTTTCACGGTCGGCTTTCCAGCCAGGCCGCCCAAGCAATGATCGGCGACTTGGAAGGTTTCAACCCGGCCTGGTGTGAAGAACCGATTGGCCCGGAATCGATTGAGCTGCTAGTCGAACTCAAGCGGCAGACGCGCGTGCCGATCGCGGCGGGCGAGCGTCTCTACACGCTGGCCGATTTCTATCGGCTGATCTCGTTGCGGGCGGTCGACGTGGTGCAGATGGACATCGCCCATTGCGGCGGCCTGCTGGCTGCCAAGAAGATCGCGGCGGTGGCGGCCATGCAAGACGTGCGCATCGCGCCGCACTGTTCGATCGGCCCGGTCGCGTTGGCGGCGGCCCTGCACTTTGACGTCAGCACTCCGAACTTCGAGATTCAAGAATCGTTTGCCGAGTTCGACGTGCCGTGGCGCGCCGAGTTGGTAGGTGGCTGGAACCCCGTGCTCAACGGCGAGTTGACGCTGGGCGACGCACCCGGTCTGGGCATCGAGTTGAACGAAGCGGCGCTGGCGGCGCATCCTTATGTGCCCGGCGCGTTCCCCAGTCTGTGGGACGAGCGGTGGCTCGCCGATTTCAAGCAAAACGAACGAATCACCGAACTGCGCTGATCACGTGATCGAGAAACGTGACGGTGGCGTGCGGATCGTCGAGCACGCAGTGGGGGTCGCCCGGTGTGATGAATCGCTCGAGCGCCATGCGATCGCGCCGATCAAGATACGCTTCGGTGTCGCCGCACAGCGCGTCGAGATAATGCTTTAGGAACGCCCGTTCGTCGCCGCTGAAGGGGCCATTGCGATTCATGACATACGTGCGTTTCGACCACGATCGAAAGCCCGCCTCGGCAACCAGCCGGCCGAGTTCCCGGCCGATGTAATACCGTTCGGCGGCCTGACCGGCGTTGTGGTGGTCGGCCCATTCGGCCTG
>DASVHB010000127.1:0-8321 GCA_036379195.1 Pirellulales bacterium | reverse complement strand
GAGGGCCGCGGCTCGAACGCGGGAACCTGTCTCATCAATTTGAAAACCTGGTCTGAGCGCAAGATGACCTCCAAGGAGATCATTCAGGCGCTCGAACGCGAATGCAAAGCGATGTCCGACGTGAAACTCGAGTTCTTTGAGCCGCCGGCGGTGCCGGGCTTTGGAGCGGCCGGTGGCTTCTCGATACGCGTCCTCGACAGGACGAACACGATGGACTATCTGGCGCTCGGAAAAGAAACCGACAAGTTCATCGAAGCCTTGAAGCAGCGCAAGGAGGTGAGGGGCATCTTCACGTTCTTTGCCAGCAACTATCCGCAGTACGATATCCAGATCAATAACGCGGTGGCCATGCAGAAGGGCGTGACGATCTTCGACGCCATGGACACCCTCTCCACCCTCGTGGGCAGCACCTGGCAACAAGGCTTCGTCCGCTGGGGACAGTTCTACAAGGTGTTTGTGCAGGCCAAGCCGCAGTTCCGGCGTTACCCCGACGATTTGGAAAACATCTTCGTCAAGAACGATCAGGGAGAAATGGTCCCCCTCTCCGCATTCGTGACGCTCAAGCAGCAGCAGGGCTTGAACGAGATCAACCGGTATAATCTCTATCCCTCGGCCGCGATTCAAGGCGCACCGGCGCCCGGTTACAGCAGTGGTGAAGCCCTCAAGGCGATCCAGGAGGTCGCCGACGAGACGTTACCGAAGGGCTACGCCCTTGGGTATGAAGCCCTCACGTTTGACGAAGCGAAGAAGGGCAACACGGCCATTTACATCTTCGTGATCGTCGTGGTCTTCGTCTATCTGGTGTTGGTCGGGCAATACGAAAGCTTCATTCTGCCGCTGGCAGTGATCGCGTCGCTGCCGGTGGGGGTCTTCGGCTCATTCTTCTTCCTGCAAGCCATGGGATTGACGAACGACGTCTACGCACAGATATGCCTGGTCATGCTGGTCGGTCTGCTGGGCAAGAATGCGATTCTGATCGTCGAATTCGCAGTGCAGCGGCGCCACGAGGGCGTGAGCTTCAAAGAGGCGGCGATCGAAGGAGGCAAACTGCGGTTCCGGCCCATTCTGATGACCTCTTTCGCCTTCATCGCCGGTCTGATTCCGTTGATCCGCGCCAGCGGCCCCGGGGCAATCGGAAACCGCACGATTGGCACCGCCGCGGTCGGCGGAATGCTCTTAGGCACGGTGATCGGGGTGCTGGTCATCCCCGGCCTTTATTACTTGTTCGCTCGGCTCGCCGGCGATGGCAAACTGCTACCGGACGAGACGCATGAGCCGCTTAGCGAGACTGTCGAACAACGCGAACCTCAGACGATGCACGGTAACGATGTATGGTGAAGCCTTAGATCGCCCCGGCTTACCTATCTCTTCCACACTTCACAAGCTCGCACGTCTGCCTTGAAGCGCGAATCGCGCGCCTAAGTGCATGTTAATTTGTAACGATAAACCGGAGTTTATCGATTATTCCGGCACCGATCGCCGATGAGATTGTTCGTCCCTGCGCCATTGCGGAAGCACTACGTTCGGCGACCTATGCCAAACAACCTGGCCCGGATGATTCATCAGCCCCCACGGACCCGCAGCGCAAGCGAGGACGCGCACGGAGCTTGCCTCGCTTACGCTTCGCGCTTGGTGTGGCGCCACCGTCGTTCGGACACCTCGGGAGCGGATGCATCATCCGCGCTAGCTCGCCCGCTCGTGCAATCGTCAAGGACGACACGGATGGACCATTGGATGCGATCTTCGATCACGAATCACTACAAGAGCAGCATCACTGCGCTGGCCCTCGGCATTCTGCTGGCTTTGCCGGGTTGTCTGCCAGCGCTGCGTGCGCCCTTGCCGGCGCAACGCCCGCCTCAAGACTTCGTCCTGCCGCCAGGATTCGAGGGAGCGAATCGTGCGGAAAACTCTGCTTTGCTCCCAGCGAGAGAGTTTTTCTCGGACCCGAAGCTTACGAGCCTGATCGATCAGGCGCTGGCCGGCAATCTGCAATTGAAGATCCTGTTTGAGGATATCCAGATCGCCGACAACGAGGTGATGAGGCGGCGAGGGGCGTACCTTCCCTTCTTCAGCTTGGGAACCAGCGCGGCGCTGAGAAAACTAAGCCTCTACACGCTGGAAGGAAGCGACACCTATTCAAACTCGATTCCAGGTTTTCCTCCTCCGCTGCCGGGGACCATTACCCACACGTTTCCCAACCCACTGGGTAATTTCATCGTACCGTCGGTCAACATCTCGTGGCAGATCGACATCTGGCGGCAATTGCGCAATGCGAGAGACGCTCAAGCGCAGCGCTGGATGGGCGCCACCGATGCTCGGAACTACTTCGTGACGAGGGTCGTCGCGCAGATCGCCGACAATTATTACACGCTGATGGCGCTCGACGCCCGGATGGAAAACCTGAACAACGTGATCGCGCTTCAGGAGCAGAGCCTCCGCATTGCCGAGGCCAGGATGGCGGCGGCCCGCAGCACCGCGTTGGGCGTCCAGCGTTTCCTGGCCGAAGTCCGCAAGAATCAAAGCGAAAAGCGGATCCTCAGCCAGCAGATGATCGAGATCGAAAACCGCATCAACTTTCTCGTCGGCCGCTACCCGCAGCGCGTCGAACGCAATTCCGCGGGGTTCATCGACCTGAACCCACCCAGACTGAGCGTTGGGGTGCCGCCACAGTTGCTGCAAAACCGCCCCGACATCCGCCAGGCAGAGCGCGAGTTGCAGGCAGCCGGCCTTGACATCCGCGTCGCCCGGGCCGACTTCTTTCCCAAGCTTGTCCTCACCGGCGGCGTCGGCTACGAGTCTTACAATGCGAAGTATTTTTTCTTGACCCCGCAAACGTTGCTTTACAACGTCGCCGGCGGACTGGTCGCGCCGTTGATTAACCGCAATGCGATCAAAGCCGATTATCAGAACGCGAACGCCCGGCAGCTACAAGCTCTCTACGACTACCAGCGGGTCATTCTCAACGCCTTCACCGAGGTGGTCAACCAGGTCAATGGGGTGCAGAACTACACGACGAGCATCGGATTGAAGCGGCAGCAGGTGCAAGCGCTGGAGCGCTCGGTCGACATCGCCACCAACCTGTTTCAGAATGCCCGCGTCGAATACATCGACGTGCTTTTCGCCCAGCGTGACATGTGGCAAGGCAGGCGGGACCTGATCGACACCAAACAACAGCAACTCTCGGCGATCGTCAACGCTTACCAGGCCCTTGGCGGCGGCTGGCAGGTGGGCGCCGCCGGGCCAGCGCAGCCTGCGGCGGGGGGGCCTTCGTCGCCACCCAAATTCGAGCTGCTGCCGCCGCCCAAACGCGAGGAGCCTTTGCCCCCGCCGGGCAAGTGATCGCCGGAAACTCAGCGGCACGAGCCGTTTAGCCCGCAATGCGCACCCGCCGCCCGGACACGCCAGACAGTGCGCCCCATACTAACCCGAAGCGTAAGCGAGGCTAAGTCCGGTTCTCGTCCTCGCTTACGCTTCGGGTTGGTGTGGGCGGGTGCGCAGTGCGGGTTAGTTCGCCGATGTATGCTCGCCAACGCTGGGCAGTTCACTTGCGCCGGTTCCAACCGCGACTCATCCACCCACCAGCAGCGTCAGCTTCACGAAGCTCACTTGGGTACCGGCACCGACGACGAACTCCTGGCCGAGCGTATCGGCCTGCTTGTCGTCGATGAGGATAAAAAAGCCGTGGCGGTTGAATGCGTCGATCGCATGATCGAACTGCTCTTTCCAGTCGATTTGCCGGTGTCGCTTGACCGGCGACAGGCTTAGGCGCCGGTGCTAGCCGCCGCAGGCGAGGCCGACAACAGGTTGCGCAGCTCGTCATGCGCCGCCGGCTTCACCAAATGCATGTCGAAGCCGGCCTCCCGCGAGCGCCGCCGATCTTCGTCTTGCCCCCAGCCCGTCAGCGCGACGAGCGAAATATTGCGCAGCTCACCGTCGCTTCGCACCAGCCGCGCCACTTCATAACCATCCATTCCTGGCATGCCGAGATCGAGCAGCACGGTGTGAGGCCGCTCGGCGCGGATGATGGCTAAGGCCGTGGGGCCGTCGTAGGTCGCCCGCGCGTCGGCGCCCATGGCGCGGAGCAACGTGCAGAGCGTGTCGGCGGCGTCGCGGTTGTCGTCGACGACCAGCACGCGCCTGGCCTGGGCCGGCTCGTGGCGTCGCTCGCCGGGACGGTGCGACGGGCGGTGGTCGCCGACGGTTGCCGGCAGCGCTCGCGCGAGGCTGGCTTCGATCGGCACCTCGTCAAGCCGGTCGAACCCGCGGTGCTACAGAAGCTGATCGCCAGCCTTGCGGGCGGTTAACACTACTCGCGTGCGCTGGCTTGGCCGCCGTGCAGGTTGCCGGCTACAATGCCGGAAACCGTAAACCTCTCTTGCCGCTCTCACCTTTTTGCCGTCTGGCGAAGGCCCTTCGTGTTGTTGCCTCGGCTCTCGACTCGTCGCTCCGCCGCAGCACCGCGCATGCGGTATCGCATTTCGCTGACGTTCGAGGGCTGGTGCTATCTGGGCATCGCCGCCTTTATTCTAGCGGGGGCGATTACGCGGCAAATCAACCTGTTGATGATCCTGTTCGGCATGCTGGCCGGTAGCATGGTGATGTGCTGGCGGGTGGTCAAACGAACGTTGCGTAAGATCGAGGTGCGCCGCCGCCTGCCCGAGTCGATCTCCGCCGGCGATCTGCTGGTGGTCGAATTCGAGGCGGTCAATCGGCGGCGGCGGCTGCCAAGCTGGTCGCTGGAGATCAGCGATCGGGTGGTGCGCGAGTCGAGCGAAAAGCGGCCCACGCCTTTGCGCACGCAGACGTTGGTTTCGTATTTGCCGCCCGGTCAGTCGCGGCTGGCCAGCTATCGTGGCAGGCTCATCCAGCGCGGACGCTACCGGTTCGGGCCGCTGCGCGTGTCCACCCGCTTTCCCTTGGGGTTGTTTCAATATCGGATGACAACCGATCAATACGATTCGTTGGTGGTGTTTCCGCGGCTGGGGCGTCTGCTGCCCGCCTGGAAGCAGATCGAACAGGCCACCGAGGCGGGAACGGGCACGATGTCGCGGCGGCAGGGCCTGCTGGAGGGTGAGTTTTACGGGCTACGCGACTGGCGCAGCGGCGACAGCCGCCGTTGGCTGCACTGGCGCACCAGTGCGCGGCGGCAAACGCCCGTGGTCCGCCAATTCGAGCAGCAGCGCCATCAAGATCTGGCGTTGGTGCTCGACCTTTGGCTGCCCGATGCGCCCTCGCCCCAGCAGGCCGACGCCGTCGAGTTGGCCATCAGCTTTGTGGCAACCGTCGTGGCCGATCTCTGCCGCGGCGGCGGGCGCTGGCTGTATGTGGCGGCGGCGGAGCGCGAGCCGTGGTTCGAGCACGGTCCGACTTCGACCGCCTTGCTGCACGAAACGATGCGGCGGCTGGCCACCAGCGAGACGGCGCCGCGCGATGCGCTGGCCGATACCTTGTCGGACGTGCTCGACCGGGTCCGCCGCGGCGCGCAGGTGGTGCTGGTCTCGACGCGTCCGGTATACTTAAGCGATCAAGAGCGGTTCGGCGAGGTTTGGCAAGACGCTCGCCGCCGCGCCTGGCTGGCCAAGCTGCGCACCATCGACACTAGCTCGACCAGTCTCGGCGACGTGTTTGTCATTGACTAAGAACGCTAACTTCGCAGAGCGAAAAGCGATATCGCATGACGGTCGAGCGACTGCTGCAAATCCATATTGCCGCCCTGACGACCTTGGGCACGCTGCTGCTGGGCATGGGCGAACACAACGCCGTTTTGCCCGTGCTGGCCGTCATTGTCGCCTGCAGCTCGGTCTATCTGACGGACATGCGCGGTTGGCTGCAGCTCAATACGCTGGCCGCCAACTTCGCCGGCCTGATTGCCCTGATCGTCACGGTGCGCCATTGGAATGGCTACGCGGCGGAAAGCCAGTTGCTGGCCTTGGCCAACTTGCTGATTTACCTGCAATTTGTGTTGCACTATCGCAAAAAGAACGTGCGCAACTATTGGTTGCTGCTGTTGCTCAGTCTGTTGCAGGTTGCCGTGGCCAGCGCCTTGAATCTGAACATCGTGTTCGGCGCGTTGCTGCCGCTGTATCTGGTGGTGGGGCTGGCGACGATGTCGCTGTTTGTGTTACATCGCGATCAGTCGAAATACGTCGAGCCCGCGTTGGCGCCGGCCGCCGTGCCGCCGCTGCCAGCGTCCGCAGATGTGGCACAGCCGCCCCCGGCTGTGCTCCGCCGCCTTCGCCGCCTTCACCGCCTTCGGCAGCGTACGCCGGGACCACAGCCGGAGGCGGCTGTGCCACATGAATTTGTGCCAGCGGCAGGCGACGAAGCCCCACACACCGAATGTCGCCGCTGGCCCTTGGCCGACCGGCCGGCGTCGTTCTCGGGTCTGCAACCCGCCGGCAGCATCGAGAGCGGGCTGACGGTGGGCTTCGCGCGGCAGATTATCTGGATTGCCGTCGCCACGATGCTGCTGGCTTCGGTGTGGTTTGTCTGCCTGCCGCGGCTGGGCAAAAAAGCGGCCTGGCGGCCGCGCGGCGCCAGCGCCTACTCCACCATTGGGTTTACCGAGAACGTCACCTTGGGCGAGTTGGGCGAGGTTTCGGAAAACCCCGAAGAAGTCATGCAGGTGCGGTTCTTTGATTTCATCGGCGGCAAAGAGGGCGCGGCCTACCGCGTGGCCGGAGACGCCGCCTTGTTTCGCGGCGGCGCGCTCGAACGATATCGGCGCGGCGAATGGCTGCGGCTCGGGCAGGGCCACGATCCAGTCCGATTGATGGATCCGCTCAGCGCCGATTCGCTTCCGCAAGAAACCCAGTTGGTGAAAGAGTCGATCAGCCTTCGCCCCCGCACCGACCCCGTTGTGTTTAGCGTCATGCCGGCGTATCAGGCGGGGCAGTCGGGTCTGCGGTGCTCGACCGAAACATCGCAGATCACGCGACAGCGCGGAGAAGTGGACAGGCGGGGCGATTACGAATTGATTACCACGGGTTTTCGCGACCACGTGCCGCTACGTTCGATCGCCGCCGCCAAGCGGCCCGATCCGCCGCATCTGCGCGAAATGACGCAGTTGCCTCGTCGGACCGCCCAGCACGACCCGCTCGCCGGCCTGCGGCAAGAGGCCGAAGCGGTGGCCGGGCACCTGCCGCCCGGCCAGCGAGTGCAGGTGGCCAGCTTGCTCGAAGCCCATCTGCGCGATTCCGGCTTGTTTCAATACTCGCTCAAGCCGGTGGCGCGCGATGCCCGCTTAGACCCCATCGAAGACTTCATCACGCTGCACCGCTCGGGCCATTGCGAGTATTTTGCCAGCGCGCTGACCATGATGCTGCGCAGCCGCGGTGTGCCGGCGCGACTGGCCATCGGATATAAAGGCGGCCAGTGGAACAGCGCCGGCAGATTCTACACCGTTCAAGAACTGCACGCCCACGCCTGGGTCGAAGTCTATTTGGGACCAGACGGGTTGCCCACTTCGCTGCGCGACGATCCGCAGGCCCGCCGAAACGGCGCCTGGTTGATTCTCGATCCCACGCCGGGCAGTCTCGAAGCCGACCGGCTGGCCGGCGTCTTTGGCGGTTACACCCTCCGGCAATTGCTCGATCTGACGCAGTTTGTCTGGACGACCTACGTGCTCGGTCTCGACTCGAAACGGCAGCAAGAGGCGATCTTTCAGCCGCTGGTCGAACGCATCGAGCAGACGCTCCGCGACCTGGGCGACACAGAGCAGCGCCGCCTGCTGGCCGAGCGCCTCGGGCAGTTGCTGAGCGATCAATACGCCGCCACGCGCCAGGGCGGCTCGTTTGGGTTGTTGCTGGCGATGGTCGCGCTGTTGATGCTTGTCGTGATGTATGTGATTCTGCGGCCGCTGGCGCGGGTGCTGGTTCGCTGGTGGGGCAGGCGGGCGGGCAAGCGCCGAACGTCGAGTCGCCGTGTCGAGTTTTTTGAGCAATTCGAGAAGCTGTTGGCGCGGCACGGCATGCGCCGGCAACCGCATCAAACGCAACGCGAGTTCGCGCTGGCCAGCGGCGGTCAGTTGGCCGAGACGCCCGCCACCCGACCGGTGGCCGCATTGCCGCGCCGTATTGCCGAGCTGTATTACCACGTGCGGTTTGGCGGCCGAGACCTGGACAACGCCGAGTTGCAGGCGGTACAACAGGCCCTTTCCACGCTGGCCGACGCATTGCGAGCTCATGCTTCTGGGTTCAACATGCGCAAGCATTGAGCCGCGCCGAAGTTCAGGGCTTTCACCGTTGAAAGCAAGGGGTCGGTTTTCCCTGACCCCCGACCCCTGAATCCCGAGCCCTGCTGTACCTTATTCCCTGTACCCT
>DASVHB010000126.1:0-6190 GCA_036379195.1 Pirellulales bacterium | reverse complement strand
GCCACGCCGCCCAGCCGGCCGCTTTTCAGTCCTTCGGCCAACGCCGCCTCGTCGTAAATGCCGCCCCGCGCGCAGTTGATCAGCCGGACGCCGGGCCGTATCGTCGCAATTTCTTTGGCGCTGATCAGGTTTCGTGTCTCTTGAGTGAGCGGCGTGTGGACCGTTAGGTAATCGACGTGCGGCAGCATGTCGTTGACGGTGGCGAACATTTCGACGCCCAGCTCTTTGGCCCGCTGCTCGGTGACGAAAGGGTCGTAACCGAGCACGCGCATTTCCAGGGCGCGGCAGCGCACGGCGACCGCCTGCCCGATGCGGCCCAGACCGACGATGCCGATGGTTTTGTCGGCCAATTGGGCGCCCATGTAGCGGTTTCGCTCCCAGCGGCCTTCGACCAGGCTTTGGTAGGCGGGGGCGATATTGCGCGACAGGGCCATCATCATGGCGATGGTGTGCTCGGCGGTGCTGAGCGTGTTGCCCGTGGGCGTGTTCATCACGACGATGCCCAGCCGGGTGGCGGCGGCTTTGTCGATGTTATCCGTGCCGACGCCGGCCCGCACGATGGCCTTGAGGCGGCGATTGCCCGCCAGGCTTTCGGCGGTGATCTTGACGCCGCTGCGCAGGATGGCGCCGTCGGCCTCGGCCAGGGCCGCGCGCAGCTCTTCGCCGGCCAGCCCGGTGCGCACTTCGTGCTCGATGCCCGCCGCGCCGGCAAGCAAATCGAGACCCTCGCGGGCCAAGGTATCTAAAACAATGACTCGTGGCATGAGCTTAGGAGTGCAATCGAGTGCCAGTCGTGGTCTGTTCCGTTCCGCAGGAGCGAGAAGTGTACCGCTTCTGGTCGAGCGAGCCAAGCGGCTGCCTCACTGCGGCGTGTTGGCGCGGCTGCCGGGCATCTCGATCTTGGCCCAAAACGGGTGCTGCCGATCGGCCCGCGTGCGTGCGTCTTCGAGCATCACTTCCAACGATGGTTCGACCGCCTGATCGGCCAGGCGGGCCGCGGCGCCGTTAAAGCGGATCGCAATCTTGTTGCGAAAGTCGGCCACTTCGGGCGTCAGCCAAATGGTGGCTCGGTGAGCTCCCGACCGCACCACGATGCCCGTGCTCGCGTTCACCTGCGCCGTCGTGCGCGGATGCTTGGTGCCGCCGGGCGGCCAGTCGGGCGGGTTGGCCATCAGCGCCGCGGGAAAATCGGCCAGTTCGACCCACCAGAAGCCGTTGTCCCAGGTGCGAATGCTCGTGCAGTCGAACTCCTTCAGATAAAAATCGCGGCGCAAGCGATTCATCCAATCGAACAAACGAAAGATCTCGTCGGAAAAATGCTCGCGGCCACGCCCCACAAACTCCACCGCGGTCAGGTTGTAGCCGTGGCTCAGGCAGCGGTCGAGCCGCATCACGTTCTCGTCGTTGCCGTCCAACTCGCCCGTTACCAGATACAAAGGCACGTGCCGGCAGTTCTCGTCGAGCGGACCAAGATACCGCTCGCCGCGCGCCGAAATCGGAATGACGCCGGCCCACAAATCGGGATGCGCCAGGCCGATATCCCAGGCGGCGTCGCCGCCCATCGAATGCCCGGAAAGAAACACGCGGTCGGTGTCGATGGCAAACCGCCCGCAGGCTTCGCGCAGCGCGTGCAGCACGGCGGCGTGCTCTGCGGCAGACATCTGATACTGCTTTTGCCCCAGCCGCGCCCAATCGGGCGCGATGACGATATAGCCAAACCGCGTGGCCTGGCCCAGCCGCCGCCCGTCTTCTCCGCGCGGGCCAGCCCACCAATCGATCTCTTGTTGTGGACTGCTGCCGGCCCCATCTAGAGCGACAATCGCCGGGTAAAGCCGATGCGGATCATATTCCGGCGGCAACTGCACGTAGCAGTCTAGCAGCGGTTCGTCCGGCAGGCCGAAATACTGAAACGTGCGCAATCCCGTCGCGTCGTCGATCGGTTCGGCGGGAAGCGGCGGCAGGGCGTAACGCAGTAGCTTGCTCACCAGGTCGGGCGTGGCGCCTTCGCGCGAGCGTAAGTCTTTCAGCAGCATCCGGCGCTCGATCACGCGCTTTTGGACCAGGTAGGCCCGCACCTGGTCGCGGACCTCGACCAGCGACAACGCCACCGGCAGGTTCTGCACCGCGTCGTCGGCGCCCACCAGCCAGCCGCTGATCGCCAGGGCCGCTTTGCTGTCGGCCGAGAGGGTGGCGTCGTCGTGCAGGCGGCGATAGGCGGCCAGCCGATCGAGACCGTTCAGATTGAGCTCGGCGGCAATCTCATCGCGGATCGCCTTAGCCCGAGAACGCGTCGCAGAGTCGCTCACCGCGGCCAGGTCATCGTCGAGCCATTTGACCGTCTCGCGGCAATGGTTGAGCTGTCGGCGATAATCATCGAGCGACTGCCTGACGGCGACCAACGTTTCGCCGGCGGCGCCTTCGGCTGGAAACTGTTCGAGCAATTCGGCCGCCAACTGGTGCTGCCCGGCGTCGCGCCGCACGGCGATCTCGGCCAGCGTTCGAGCGGCGACTTCTTGCCTCAGTTCGCCCAGCGCGGCGGCGAAGGGCCGCGTGCTGTCGGGCGATTGCTTCATCGCTCGTTGCAGCTCGTCATGGGCGTCTTGATAACGCTCCATTTGTAAGTAAAACCGCGCCAGCTTCAGCCGATGTTTGAAATTGTCGGGCTGAATCGTTCGCTCCAACACCTGGCGGAGCACCTCGGCAGGTATCGAGCTGGTGGCAACACGCATCTCCCAGACGAAGCTGGCCCCCCGATCGAGACGGATGCTCTCGAGCTTGGCCCATACCGGCGTGATTTGCGTGATCGCCTGAATAATCGGCACCGAACGCTCTTCGAGTCGCATCTCGACTGTGCGTCGGCCAAACTCATCGAACGGAGTCACACGTTCGAAGCGGCCAACGGAAGCCACTTCGCTGCCTTCGCGGACGACGCGGCGCTGCTCGATATCGAACGATTCCAACCGGCTGCCGCCACCGCCCAAGTCGAGCTGTTCAACCTGGCGGCGCGAGACGAAGCGGTGAGCCAGGCCGTCGTCGCAGAGCACGATGGGCTTGGCGTCCGGTGCCCCGTTTTTCCGGTTTTTCACGGCCTGCTTGCCGGTCGTGGCCAGTGGCGCAACCCGCCCTTCGAACGTGCGGCCGTCTTTCATCACCACCTTGGCGGCCAGCACCGGTCTGGCCACAAAAGCTGCCGTCGCCATAACCGCGACTAGCCCGCATTGCGCACCTGACCACACCAACCCGAAGCGTAAGCGAGGACGCGAACTCGACTTACCTCGCTTACGCTTCGGGTTAGTATCGATCGCGCTGTTCGGCGGCTCCGAGGGTGGGCGCGCAATTCGGGCTAGCAACCAGCACCTCGTCCCTGAGTCACGGCAATGCATGATGTCAAAACGGGCAGAATGGAGGAGAAAAACAAGCTGATCTACGCATTGTCATGCCAAGTTACCTTGGCCGCAACCCGGCGCACGACAACCCGGCATGGGGACCAAGCCGGGCCTCGAAGCTCGACTCTGTCCCGCCGGAAAAAAAGAGCAAAAAAACGCTTGCAATTGCAGAGAAGCCGGGTACAGTATGGTTGTCGCCTTCGGGCGGCAAAAACATGGCCCGCCAGGTACCTGCCCCGCCTGCGCGGGCCTGTTTATTGCGCGGCCTCTTTTTTACTGGGCGGCCCGCCAACGGTCCGCGCGTCCGATTTTTCGGCGCGCGCGGCGAGTGCCGTGGACAATCGCGCCTCTTGAGGCCGGCTGTTTAGCCGACTACCATCTAGGCATTCTGCCCAGCCGGGACGCTCTGCCGAGGGACGCGCATGAAACTGATTGTGGCCATCATCCAGCCCAGCCGCTTAGAGGCCGTCAAAGCCGCGCTTACCGAGGTAGAAGTCTTCCGCCTGACGGTGATGGACGTACAGGGTTTTGGCCGGCAAAAAGGACATACCGAAACCTATCGCGGCCACGAGTTCACCGTGAATTTGCTGCGCAAGGTGCAGTTGCAGATCGCCGTGAACGAAGATTTTGTCGAGCCGACGATCGAGGCCATCATCAAAGGCGGGCGCACGGGACCGACCGGCGAAATCGGCGACGGCAAAATCTTTGTGCTGCCACTGGAAGACTGTATTCGCATTCGCACCGGCGAACGCGGCAGTGAGGCGATCTGAAGCAATACGACATACGAGTTGCAGATGCGAGTCGATCTCCAAGGCCAGGTCGCACTGGTCACGGGCGGCGCACTGGGGATCGGCCGTGCGACCGTCGAAAGCCTGGCGGTCAACGGCGCCGCGGTGGCCATCGTCGATCTCAACGCTGAAGCCGCTGCCGCCGCCGAACAAGAGCTACTCGCCGCCGGCCACCGCGCCGCCGCCTATCAGGCCGACGTCGCAGACGCCGCCCGAATGAACGAAGTGGTTGGGCAAATTGTCGATCGCTGGGGCGCGATGAGCATTCTCATCAACAACGCCGGCATCAACACCGCCCGCGATCGCCGCCCGATTCACGAATACTCGCCCGACGACTGGCAGCGCATTTTGCGCGTCGATCTCACCGGCGTCTTTGTGACCAGCCAGGCGGCGGTGCCGGGCATGATTGCCTGCGGCGGAGGACGGATTGTCAACATCGCCTCGGTGGCCGGGCTGGTACCCCTACGGCTGCAAAGCGCCTTTGTGGCTGCGAAGGCCGGTGTGGTCAATCTCTCGAAATCGATGGCGCTGGAGCTTGGCCCGCGCGGCGTGCTGACCAACTGCATCGCCCCCGGCTCGATTCTGACTCGTGGCACGCGCGATCTGTTTTATGATCCGAACGGCGCCTATTCGGAAAAAGCCGCGAGCCTGTTATCGCACGTGCCGCTGGGCCGCCCCGGCACGCCCGAAGAAATCGCCCACGCGGTGTTGTTTCTCGTGTCACCCGGCGCCACCTATGTGAACGGCGCCGTGTTGACGGTCGATGGCGGCTGGACCGCGGGCTTCACGCGCGATTGGTGATGCGGCTCGGTTTTTCGAACTCGTCGCCACGCGCGATCGAGTGGGTCAGGAAGCTCGCGACGCAGACCTCGCCATCGATCCACTCAGCTTTTACGTCTTCATCGCACCAGGTGATGAATTCCGCCTCGCTGATCCGTCGGAGTGGACGCGGCTTGATCGTTGCGCAATCTGCCGCCTCCCACGGTTGAATCGTTGTCGCGGGACTTTCTGGGACGGCTGCGGCGTGTTATCTTCAAAGGGCGACTAAATCTTACGCGGTTGCCTCCGTTCCATGCACAAAATCCGCACCATTGCCGTACTGCCCACGCTGTTCACGCTGGGCAACCTGGTTTGCGGCTTCTTTGCCATCGTGGTGGCGGCCCGGGTCGAAAAGCCGCTCACCAGCGAAGTGAAGCATTCGGCCCCCATCGCCACCATGAACCCGCTCAAGGCGATCGGAAAATACGACCCCACCGACGACACCCACAACTGCATGCTTAGCGGCTGGCTCATTTTTCTGGCGATGATTTTCGACGCGCTCGATGGGCATGTCGCCCGGCTGGCTAGGAGCACCAGCGACTTCGGGGCCGAGCTGGATAGCCTCTGCGACCTGGTGACCTTTGGTATCGCGCCGGCGTTCTTACTAGTGAAAATGTGTCCGCATTTCACGTTTGAGCATCAGGACGCCGTCTGGGTGATCGCCGCCAGTTATGCCGCTTGCGCCGCCATGAGGCTGGCGCGGTTCAACGTCGAAACCGACGAAGAAGACGACCACATGCACTTCACCGGACTGCCCAGCCCGGCGGCGGCCGCGGCGATCGCCAGCTTCGCGATTCTTTTTTATACGCTGCGTAAAGAGACCACCGTCTTCTGGTATGCCGAGCAGCTCGACGTGGCCATGCAGACCGTGCTGCCGTTCTTCGGCGTGCTGGTGGCCATCTTGATGGTCTCGCGCATTCCCTATCCGCACGTGGTGAATCAACTGTTCAACGGCCAGCGCAGCTTTGCCCATGTTATCATGGTGCTGTTCACGTTGACGGCGGTGATGCTGGTCAAAGGCGTGGCCGTGCCGATCATCAGCGGACTGTTCGTATTGCTGGGGCCGATCAATTACCTCTGGCAAGAGTTTATCCAGCGCCGGCCGCACAAAGAGCCGTTGTTTTGATGTTCACCGGGCTGGTGCAATCGCTGGGCAACGTGGTGGCGGTGGTCGATCAACCGCCGGGCCGCCGGCTC
>DASVHB010000125.1:0-13604 GCA_036379195.1 Pirellulales bacterium | reverse complement strand
GGCGGTGCTGTTAGAACGGCGCTTCGGCGCCTTTGAAGACAGCTTGCTCACGGCCGTCGAGCTGACCGGCCGCGACGAGCTGCCCGATTTCGGCCGCGATATGCTGGCACATACCTGCGACGAGGCCTGGCGTCACTCGCGCCAGGTCGATCTGCGGCGGGTGTTCAACCGCGCGCCGCTCGTTCGCTCTGCGGTCGCCGCCGCCGTCATGGTGCTCTCGATCGTTACGCTGGCGGTGGCTTCGCCCGACGTGCTGCGTTTTGGGCTGGAGCGGCTCACGGCAAAGACCGATCAGCCTTGGCCGCGGCAGACCCAGTTGCGCATCGACGGCTTCGACAACGAGCGGCGCGAAGCGGTGGTGGCCCGCGGCGCCGATTTTGAAATTCACGTGCAGGCCGAAGCGGCTCCCCCCAGTGTGGTCCCGCAAGTGGTCGAGGTGCGCTACCGCGCCGACGATGGCCGCCGCGAGCGTTACACGATGGTCCGCGAGGGTATTGCCGTGCCCTGCGAAGACGAATACCAGGACTACCGTTTTACGTTCAACAGTGTGCCTGCGAGCTTGTCGTTCGACGTGGTGGGCGGCGACGCGCGGCTGCGCGACTTGCGCATTCGGGTCGTCGAAAGCCCGAGCCTGAGCATGCGTTTGCAATGTGAATATCCGGTCTACACGGGGCGATTGCCGGCCGAAGTGCCCGCGACCGGGGTTGTGCCATTGCCCATCGGCACGCGGGTGATCATCAAGGCGCGGGCTACGAAAGATCTGCGCCAGGTTCGCGTCGAGCTTCCCGACGGCGAGCAAGGTCGCACCTCGCAGACGGTCGAGCTGGCCGGCGAGCGAGACTTCAATTTCACGCTCGAGCGGCTCGAGGCCGACACGACGCTTTCGTTTCAGGTGCTCGATACCGATGGAGTGCGGAATCGCGCTCCGGTGCAATTGGCGTTGTCGGCGGTGCCCGACGCCGCGCCGCAAGTCGAGGTGCAGCTCGAAGGGATCGGGCCGGCGATTACTCCGCGGGCCAGGCTACCGCTGGCGGGCAAGGTCGCCGACGATTACGGCGTGGCGCGCGTTTGGGCCGAGTATTCGGTCGACGAGGCCGAGCCGAAATCGCAGGAGCTGGCCGCGGCGGCGGGCCCGCCTGAAGTGACGGTCGATGCCGCCATCGAGGCTGCCGAACTGGGGTTGCAGCCTGGCGCCAAGCTGTCGCTGGGCGCCAAGGCCGCCGACAACCGCGACTTGCCCGACGGCAGCGGCCCGAATGTGGGTCAAGGCGAACGGTTTTTGCTGGAAGTCGTCACGCCCGATCACCTGTTGACGCTCTTGGAAACGCGCGAGCTGAATCTGCGACAGCGGTTCGAGAGCATTCTGCAAGAGGTGACCGAGACGCGTGACTCGTTGGCGGCAACCGAAGCGCCGGAAGGCGGCGATGCGACGGCTGGACAAGGCGCCGTGCTTCGCGTCGAGCGGGCGCGCCAGAATGGACAGAAGAACGCCGAAGAGACTCGCGGCGTGGCCAACGCTTTCGAGGACATTCGCGCAGAGCTGATTAACAACCGCGTCGATACCGAGGAGCTGCGCATTCGGCTGAAAGACCGCATTGCCGATCCGTTGCGGAGAATTGTCGATAGCTTGTTTCCGGAGTTCGACCGGCGGGTGGAAGCCTTGCAAAAACAGGTGGCGGGCGGCAGCGGCCAGGCATCGGCGCAGGCCGCCGCGGAACTGGCCGCCATAGAACTGGCCGCCGTGGAACAGGCCGACGCAATCGTGGTCGAAATGCAAAAGGTGCGCGATCAGATGCTCGAACTAGAAAGCTTCAACGAGGCCGTTGATTTGCTGCGCGAGATCATCGCCGCGCAGCAACAAGTGAACGAGCGCACCAAGCAAGAACGGCGTAACAAAGTGCGGAAACTGCTCGAAGATGACGACGAGGAGTAAGAGCATGAAAACCGGCAACTGGTGGAAAACCATCGCGGCCCGATCTTGGCCGGCGGCGCTCGGCGCGAGCATGTGCGTCGTGGCATGGGCGCCGCTTCTGAACCAGCGGGCGTGGGGCGCTGAGCCGGTTGCGGCCAGTGAGTCGGATGATGGCACGCGCCCCGCACCTGATGCCGGCGCACCCACCGAATCGCCGGCCCGTGATTTGGCCTTGTCGCAAGAACAAGTCGAGCGAAAATTTCGGCGGTTCGAGCAGGTGCTGCTGCGAATGTCGGAGTTGACGTCGGCGACCGACCCGAAGCGGGCGGCGCTGTTGCGCAAAGCCGTCGCCCGCAGCAAGGACAAGGAAATCGGCGCTCAGATCGCGCAGTTGGTCGATCTGCTGAAACGCGATCAGTTGGCGGGGGCGGCCGGCCGCCAGCAAGCGGTCGAGCAAGGCCTGGCCCAGTTGCTTGAGCTGCTTTTGAGCGAGCAGCGGGGCGAGCGACTGAAAAACGAACGTGAACGAATCAAGCAACAGATTCAGCGCGTCAACGAGCTGATCAAGAAGCAGCAACAGCTTCAGGGGCAAACCGAAAGCGGCGGCGACGCCAAGCAGCTTTCGGAGGCCGAAGCAAAGCTGGCCGACCAGACCGGCAAGCTCGCCGACGAAATGAAAGACCCCAACGAGTCGCAATCGGCAGGCAAGCAGACGCCGGGCAAGCAAGCACCGGATGAAAACGGCAAGGCCGACGATCAAGAGGGCGCGCCAAAAGAGCAAGACCGAAAAGAGCCGGAAGACGCTGAGGAATCGGACAATCGGCCCGATCCGTCGAAAAAAAAAGAGCGGGCCACCAAACCAGGCGATTCAGATTCTTCGAAAGGCGCCGAGCCTGGCGAGCAAAAGCCGAAAGAAGCAAAGCCATCTGAAGGCGAGCAAAAACCATCGCCGTCGCAGCCTGGCGATTCGCCCCAATCGCCCGAGCAATCGTCGAACCCGTCGGATGAGCAGTCGCCGCCCTCAGACAACGAAGTGGCGCGGCAGCGGGTGCGCGAGGCCCGTGAGGCCATGGAGCAAGCGCGCCAAAAGTTGGAAAAGGCCGAACGCGAGGGGGCCTTGGCCGACCAAGACGAAGCCCGAAGCAAGCTCGAACAAGCCAAGGCGCGGTTGGAAGAAATCTTGCGCCAGTTGCGCGAGGAAGAGGTCGAGCGGACGCTGGCGTTGCTCGAAGCTCGTTTCCGCAAGATGCTCCAGATGGAAAACGAAGTGTATGAGGGCACCGTGCGGCTCGACCGGGTGGCCGCCGAAGACCGGGGTCGGAACGACGAAATCGAGGCGGGCCGGTTGGGCGGCAAGCAGCGTTCGGTGCTCGACGAACTACGCGGCGCCGAGGCGTTGTTGCACGAAGACGGCTCGTCGGTGGCTTTTCCCGAGGCGGTCGAAGAGTTGCGCGAAGACATGGAAACCATCGCCGGTCGGTTAGCCCAGGCGAAGGTCGATGCGCTGACTCAGGCCACCGAGAAAGACGTCATCGCCGCGCTGGAAGAGATGATCGCGGCCTTCCAGAAGGCCCAGAAAGATCAGCAAGAGCAGCAACAGCGGCAAGGACAACAGCAGGCGGGCGAGCAGCAAGAGCCGCCGTTGGTCGACCAACTGGCCGAGCTGCGCATGATTCGGGCGCTGCAAATGCGGGTCAACAAGCGCACCCAAGAATATGCGAAGTTGGTTGCGGGCGACGAAGGCCAGGCCGACCAGCCCGAACTGCTCGAAGCCTTGGAAAAACTTGGCCAGCGCGAAGCTCGTATCCACCGCGCGACCCGTGATCTTGTCTTGGGGAAAAACCAATGAAAGTGCGGAATGCGGAAGGCGGAAGATCTAGCCGGGCGGTGGCTGGGGCAGAGCTTTGGCGATGCCCCGGTTTTCTAGTGCGGAATGCGGAGTGCGGAGTGCGGAGTGTCTGTTTAACTGCGCTCGCTGCGCTGGTTCTTCTCTTAGGGGGATACGCGCGCGGCGCCGATCTTGGCAACTTGAACCTTACGAAACAGCCGACGATCGAGCCTCCCTCGGCCGAGAAGGTCCGCGAGCAGGTGTTCGCCTGGCTCGCCGATCGCAACGCCGACGAAACCGCCCGCCAGGCCGCCGAAAAAATCTGGCAAGACGACGGCGTCAGCATGAGCGACTTAGATCGTCTGGCCCGCAGCTTCGCGTTGGCCGACGAGCGGGCCAGCGCGCTCGTGGCCCTTTGCTCGAAGCCGCGCGCGCCAGGCCCGCTGGCGCCGCAAGAGTGGCTCAAGGCCGATGATTTGCCCGCCTTCGCGCGAGACAACCTGCGACTGTTTTATGGGCAGTGGCTGGCGCAGCAGCGCTATTACGACGAAGCGCTGGCGCAGCTCGCCGGGTTGGAGGCCGCCAGCGTCGTCGATCCCGCCTCGCTGTTGTTCTATCAAGGCGTGGTCTACCATCGTCTGCTCGACAAAGAGCACGGGCTGAAGGCCATCAACGCGCTGTTGACGAATGTGGCTGGCGTTCCGCGCCGCTATCGCTCGGTGGCCGAATTGATGCAACGCGACCTCACCGCCTTGAAAGACGAATCGCTCGATCACATCTCGCGGCAAATGCAAGACATCCGCCGCCGGCTGGGCCTGGGCCGGGCGGGCAAGAAAGTCAGGCAGGTCGAAGACGACGTCATCGCCGCGCTGGACAAAATGATCGAAGAGGCGGAAAAACGACAGCAACAGCAGCAACAAAGCCAAAGCGCGCCCGCGGGCGGGGCGCCGCCCAGCCAGGCCATGCCCGACAGCCGCATCGCGCGGATGCAGGGCAAGGGCGAAGTCGACCGCCGCCGCATCGGCAACACATCGGGCTGGGGCGATCTGCCGCCCAAGCAACGCGAAGAGGCCTTGCAGCAAATCGGCAAGGAGTTTCCCTCGCACTATCGCGACGCCGTCGAGCAGTATTTCCGCAAGCTGGCCGCCGAAAGCGGAGATTAGCCCGCTATTATTCCTTGTCGCGTTCTTCGTAGCTTACTTCGGTCGCGCGGGTTTGCTCCTTCTCATCCATCGCCAGGCCGTTGTTGATAAAGGCCTCGATCTCGTCGGGGTTTTGGGCTCCCACCAGCATATGGCGTTTCCAGCCGCTCGCGGTGCGGCGATACATGATCAACTGCGGAATCGTGCCGCCGCGCATCAATCGCTTGGCCAGGCGTTCTTCGCGATCGGTGTTCACCTGCGCGAACGCCACTTTGCGCAACAAGCCGCGCTGCGCCACCCGCGGCAGAGCATGTTCTTTCATTTGCACACAAGCCGGGCACCACTCAGCGCCCACCAGAATGACCATCGGGCGGCCCGTCTCTGCATGAACCTTGTGGGCCTCGGCATAGGTGGCGGCGTTGGCGCCGGCCGTTGCCATCGATAGTTGCAACATCGCGGAAAGGGTCAAACTCGTCACGTCGCTAATCCTCCTACTTGACTGGTCGTTGGCTACGAAAGCGCTCTCCTCCGGCGCAACGCGGTGCTCCACGGGATGCAGATCATCGGTTGCTGCTTTTCCGACGCGGCGGAACCTGACAAGATAGGACGAGCGATGCAAACGATCGCGGTGGGCTTCCGTACCTTGGGCTGCTCCGTTAACTTCAAATGCCCTCGTCAGGCGGCGTCGAGTTTGCTAGTGTAACCAGGAAGAATGGATATGCAACGATAAACTGCACAAACTTTTCCGTGTGGGCCGTAAGTTCTTTCGATTCAAACACTTCTAGCGAAACTCGGATTAGTCCCTTTGCGGGGGGAACAAGGTATAATTCTGATTGCAGCGGCCGCTCGACGCTCGCCGGCTGCTTTGGGCGGATGGTTGTTTTGCTTAGCCGCATTGGCACGTTATGAAACTTCGCGTCGGTCTGGTGGGTCTGGGTCAAGCCTGGGAGATCCGGCACCGCCCGGCTTTGCGAGCGTTGGCCGACCGCTTCGACGTGACGGCGGTTTGCGATCAGATTGCGGTGCGGGCTGAGCAAGCGGCGCGCGATTTCGGCGCCCACGCGGTCGATGGCTTCCGCGCTCTCGCCACCCGGCCCGATGTCGACGCCATATTGATGCTGGCGCCGCAGTGGTACGGCTATCTGCCCATCTTGGCGGCCTGCGACGCGGGCAAAGCGGTCTACTGCGCCACCAGCCTGGAGCTCGGCCTCGAAGAAGCGCGGCGGGTCAAGCAGCGGGTCGAACAGGCCGGTGTGGCGTTTATGTCGGAGTTTCCCCGCCGGCAATCGCCTGCCACGCTGCGATTAAAAGAGCTGATCGCCACGCGTCTGGGCGCCCCGCGGCTGCTGTTTTGTCACATGCGTCGACCGGCTGAAGAGCCCGCCGGCACAAGCGCTCGGGTCAACACGCCCATCTCGCCCACCGGCGACCTGATGGAGCTGATCGACTGGTGCTGCTACGTGGTGGGACACAGGCCGACTTCGGTGCTCGGCATACGGCATGGCGCTCCCGAGGGTGGCGAAGACGATTATCAGATGATGAACCTCGATTTTTCGCAACCCGGCCCGCCCGGCTCGGGGCCGACGGCGCAAATCAGTTGCGGTCGCTATATGCCCGCCACCTGGCAAGAGGCGGTGGCCTATCGCCCGCCGGCCGCCTTGCAAGTGGCCTGCGAGCGGGGCATCGCGTTTGTCGACTTGCCGACGACGTTGGTGTGGTTCGACGAGGCCGGCCGGCACCAAGAATCGCTCGACAGCGAGCGGCCCGTGGGCGAGCAGCTTTTGGGGCAATTTCACCGTTCGGTGACCAGCCTGGTGCGCAACACGGCCGGACTGGACGATGCGTATCGCGCTTTGGCCATCGTGCTCGAAGCCCGGGCCAGCCATGCCCAAGGCCGGCGGGTGATGCTGGATGTCTGATTCAAGTGAGGGACCATGCCATGAGACTTGCCCGGAAGGCGCCGACGAAAAAACTCGCTGCTCTTGTGCTGGCGTTGTGCTGCGCCGTACCGTTGGCAGGTTGCGGACAAGGGAAGAGCAGTGCGGGTTCCGCTCCGGCTGATGAAGACAGCGCCCAACCTGTCAAAGTCAGGCTGGCCTTGAATTGGTATCCCGAAGCCGAGCATGGCGGCTACTACGCGGCGCTGCTGCAAGGTTATTACCAGCAAGCCGGCCTCGATGTGGAAATCATCAAAGGCGGCCCCAAGGCGCCGGTCATTCCCCAAGTCGATAAAGGCCAATTCGAGTTCGGCGTGTACAACGCCGACGGGCTGATTACCGCGCGCTCCAAAGATGCCGAGGTGGTGGCGGTGATGGCGCCGCTGCAAATCAGCCCGCGAGTCATCATGGTACACGCCGCCAGCGGCATTGATGATTTCCATGAGCTAAAAAACCTGACGCTGGCCACCGACCATTCGCAGGCCTATTTTGCCTTTCTGCGACGAGAGATTCCGCTGGAAGGCGTGAAGGTCGTTCCCTATCAGGGCAACGTGGCGCAATTCTTGAACGATCCGAATTTTGCGCAGCAGGCCTACGTTTTCAGTGAGCCGTTTGTGGCCGAGCAACAGGGCGGCGATCCAAAATCGCTGCTCGTCGCCGAGCTAGGCTTCAACCCTTACACCAGCGTGCTGATTACCAGCGATCGATATCTGGCCGACCATCCGCGGGTGGTCCAAGCCATGGTCTCGGCCAGCCGCAGAGGCTGGCAACATTACTTGGAGCAGCCGGATGAAACGAACGAGTACCTTCACCAGCTTAATCCTGAGATGACTCTGGCGGCGCTGGAATACGGCGTGAATGCCTTGCGGCCGCTGGTGCTCGACAAAGTGGCCCAGCAGGAAGGCATCGGTCACATGTCTCAGGCGCGTTGGCAGACGCTGGCCGAGCAACTGGCGGAGCTCGAAATCGCCGAACCAATCGACGTGAGCCAAATCTTCACGGCGCGGTTTCTCGGGCAAAAGCCGTGAACGACGACGTCATTTTGCATTTTGCGTTTGCATTTTGATTTTCTTATGGCATTCGGCGAGCCACGGCGGACGCGCGTAGGACCCGCGTGCGGAAGTCAAAATGCAAAACGCAAAACGCAAAACGCAAAACCGGGAAACGCCCCACCCCTGCCGGGTGGCCAGTTTCGCCGGTTCCCACCGACCGTTATCATACAGGCGTCTGGCCTGCCCAGATCAACACACAACACTAACCAAATCCTAACCGTTGCATGCTATCTCTGACGTCTCGTAGAACGATCGAACTCACCGCGAGCCGTCCGATGGCCAAACACCGCATCCTTGTCGTCGACGACGAAGAGGACCTGCTGGAGCTGATTCAATACAATCTGGCGAAGGAGGGCTATCGCGTGACCTGCGTCGGCACGGGCGAAGACGCGTTGCGCGAGGCCCGCTCCAATCCGCCCGACCTGATTGTGCTCGATTTGCTGCTGCCCAGCGTCGATGGTCTGGAGGTTTGCAAGCTGCTGAAGAACGACCCGCGCACCAAGCACGTGCCGGTGGTCATGCTCACCGCCAAGGGCGACGAGGCCGACATGGTGACGGGGCTGGAGCTTGGGGCCGACGATTACATCAGCAAGCCCTTCAGTCCGCGGGTGCTGACGGCCCGCATCCGCGCCGTGCTGCGACGCGCCCAAGAGCCGGCCGGCCCCGACGCCACCGTGCAGGCGCACGAGCTGCTCATCCACCCGGGCAGGCACGAAGTGCTGGTGGCCGGCACGCCGCTTTCTCTGACGCTCACCGAGTTTCGCTTGTTGCACTTCCTGGCTCAGCGGCCCGGCTGGGCTTTCTCGCGCAGCCAGATTGTCGACGCCGTCAAAGGCGACGACTATCCCGTCACCGAGCGCTCAGTCGATGTGCAGGTGGCCGGTCTTCGCAAAAAGCTGGGCGAGTTTGGCGAGTATATCGAAACGGTGCGCGGCATCGGCTATCGCTTCAAGGAATAGCGTATGGCCGCCAAGCGGCTGGTGTGGCACCTCTTTCCCCAAGTGCTCGTACTGCTGGCGGTTTCGCTGGCGGCTTTGGTGTTAGCGGTTCGGCTGGTGGAAAACACCGCCGCCCGCGTGGTGATCGGCGGGCTCACCGTGGCGGCTCTGGCCTGGGCGGCGAGTTGGCTGCTTTCGCGGACCGCCGCCGCGCCGTTGCGGTACATGACCGACGCCATCGGGCGGCTGGCGGCCGGCGACTGGGACTACCGCCTCTTGGCGCCCGACAGCCGCGAACTGCTCGAAGCCGCGGAGGCGCTGAACGAAATGGCCCGGCACGTCGAGCGGCGGATGGCGGCCCTGGCGCGGCGCAACCACGAGCAAGAGGCGGTGCTCACCAGCATGGTCGAAGGCGTGTTGGCCGTCGACACCGATCAGCGAGTGATCAGCGTCAACGCGGCCGCGGCCAGGTTGCTGGGCGCCAGCCCCGCCGAGATCGAGGGCCGCGGACTGCAAGAGGTGGTTCGCAATGCCGACTTGCGCCGCTTCGTGTTTAGCGCGCTGGCTTCCGAGCAACCGATCGAGAGCAACCTGGTACTTCGCGGCCCGCGCGACCAGGTGGTGCAAGCCAATGGCACGGCGCTGCGCGACGCCTCGGGCCGGGGCATCGGCGCCGTCATCGTGCTCAACGATGTCTCGCGCCTGCGCCAATTGGAAAACATCCGCCGCGACTTTGCGGCCAACGTTTCGCACGAGCTGCGCACACCGATCGCTTCGATCAAAGGATTTGTCGAGACGCTGCTCGACGGCGCGCTGGCTCAGCCGAAAGAAGCTGAGCGGTTTTTGCAAATCGTCGCCCGGCAAGCCGACCGGCTGAATACCATCATCGACGATTTGCTCAGCCTTTCGCGGATTGAGCAAGAGACTCAGCGCGGCGATATCGTGCTGGCCGTCGGCTCGCTTTGCGACGTGGCCGAGGCGGCCGTGCGCGATTGTGCCGAGCGGGCCGCCCAGCGGCGAATCGAAATCAGGGTCGATTGCCTGCCCGCTTTGCAGGCGCGGATCAATGCGGCTCTGCTGGAACAGGCGATCATCAACCTGCTTGATAACGCGATCAAGTACAGCGAGCCGCCGAACGTCGTCGAACTGAGCTGCCGGGCTGACAACGGCGAGGCGGCCATCTCGGTCCGCGACCACGGCTGCGGCATCGCCGAAGAACATGTGCCGCGGCTGTTCGAACGGTTTTACCGCGTCGATAAAGCGCGCAGTCGCAAGCTAGGCGGAACCGGGCTGGGGCTGGCCATCGTCAAGCACATCGCGTTGGCGCATCACGGCCAGGTGACGGTCGAAAGCGTCGTCGGCCAGGGCAGCACTTTTTCGATCCGGCTGCCGGCTGAAGCGCCCGGAAGCCACTAGGTAGCCCCGGCCCTTGTGGCCGGGGGCTTTATGAGACAGCCCCTGCCCATTGCCGACGGGCCACAGGCGATGCTCAGACTTTGGAACCGCCGGGCACGGGGGCGCGCAGCCACGGGCTGCATAATCGGCCTCTTGCCCCTACCCTGCCGCCGCGCCCGCTTGCGCGATGCCGCGCAGAATGGCGGCGGTCACGCCGGCCACGTCGACCGAGCTGGCCACGTCGATGTTGGGCCGCCAGGTCGGCGCACTGCGGCGATCAAACACGGTGGCGCCCAAGGTGATTTCGCCTTGCGTCTCGACGTCGACGGCCAATCGTTCGGTCTCGAACAGCCCCGGTTCGGTGAGCGCCATCAAGGCGACGGCATCGTGTACGTGCGCGCCCTCGAGGCCAAAAAGCTGCCGATGCGAGCGAAAGGCAAACGGCAACACCCGGCGCAAAAACGCGCCGGCGCTGGTGCTCTCGTCGGGAAGCCGATGCAGCAGGTCGTAGGTCATCATCACCTGGCTGGTGATATCGAGCGGCACCAGGGTCTTGGTGGTGCGCGAACGGAACACTTCGCGAGCGGCGGGCGGATCGCAATAGATATTGAACTCGGCGGCGGGCGTCACGTTGCCCGGCCCTCGCAGCGTGCCGCCCATAATCACAAGCTGGCCCATCTGCTCGGCCAGACCAGGATCGCGCCGCAAAACGGTGGCGATATTCGTCAGCGGCCCCAAGGCCACCAACGTAATCGCCTCGGGCGCCTTGCGGATTTCGTCGGTGATCACCTTGTCTGAAGGGTGTTGATGGTGCAACTCGGCCACCGGAAAATCGGCGTTGCCCAGCCCATCGGCCCCGTGGACATGGAGCGAATCGACCAGCGGGTCGCGTTCGGGCTGCACGGCGGCCCCAATGCGGGGCCAGCGCGGCGGATCGAGTTGCTCGATGATCGCCTGCACGTTGCGCGTCGCTTGTTCGGCAGACACGTTGCCGGCCACCGCGGTCACCGCCACCACCTCCAACCGCGGATCGAACAAAGCCAGCGTCAACGCCAGCGCGTCGTCGATGCCGGGATCGACATCCAAAATAATCTTGCGGGCCATGCGAATCCGTTAGTGTTCGAGTTGCAATTCCTTTTCAAAGATCACCAGGTTCGTTCCCAAGTCGGGATCCCAGCGGATGCCGACCAGGTTGTACTCACGAGCGATCGCCAGGTGCAGCATCGGACGATGTTCGTTCTGACACTCGAACCGGATGCCCGCATAGCCGTGTTCTTGCGCCCAGTCGTGCACGGCATCCATCAATTGCGATGCGATTCCCTTGCGGCGGAAGTCGGGCAGCACGCCATACAGCCACGAAAAGAAGACGCTGGGCTTTAATTCAAAGCCCAGGAAGAAACCAACCGGTCGCTCATCGAGGCTGGCGATCAGCCGCAAGCCGTTGTACCGGCCCAGAAAACGGCGATGGAAAAAATCGACGTCGTGGTGCGGACGGTAAATCTGGCAATACAGATCGGCGATCAGCGGAATGTCGCCGGGACCCACGATATCGACCTTTGCGGTTGCCATGCCGGCTATTTTAGTGGTCTCGGCGCCCCGCGGCTACCCTATCGCAAGCTGTTAAGATACGCATACAAATCGGCGATCTGCGCGTCGCTCAGCTTATCGAGCAATCCGCTGGGCATTAGCGACGCGGTGGAAGGCCGCCGCACGACGATCTCGTCGCCGGGCACACGCACGGTGGTCGAAGCACCTGTCTGCAGAATGACGCCATCGACCGCGTCGTAGACGATCATGCCTTGATAGGTTTTGCCGGCGGCCGTGGCGAGCGAGACGGTGCGATAGCGCGACGAGACATCGCGGCTGGGCTCGACGATGGCGGTGAACAAGTCGTCGCGCGAGAAGCGGCCGGCCACGCCATTCAAGTCGGGTCCCAGGGCTCGTCCCGCCGAGTGGCAGGCCGCGCACGAGGCTTGCACAAACACGCCGTGGCCCCGCCTGGCGTCGCCCGACGACCAGTCGATGGCCGCCAGCCGCTGCGACCACGCGGCGGCATCGACGCCGTCGCCGCTCAGTCTCGCGGCCAGCTCAGGGCGGGCGACGCGGAGCCAGGCTTGCCAGCCGCGCGCGTCGTCCGGCGCTACTTCCAACCCGCTGATGCGCCGCAGAGCCGCTAACAGCTCGCCTCGCAAAAGATCGCTTTCCTTTCCGTCGCTCAGGCGACTCAACGCGCGAACCACCGCCAACAGCTCGTCGTCGCCGGGGGCAGACAGCGCTGCGAGCGCCTGCAACGCTTGGGCGACGGTCGCGGGCTGAGCCGAGGCCAGTCCTTCGATCAACCGCTGGCGGTCGGCCATCTGCGGGTCGCGGGCCAGCAGTTCGAGCACCGCGTCGTCCAGCCCCGCTCTGCCCCAAAGCCGGCGAAGCATCGGCAACGACCATTCGGCGGGCAGCTCGCCGAGCAGCTCGACATGTTCCGGCGTCCAAAGCGAGAGTTTTTCGTCATCCTCGTCTTCGCCCGGCGCCATGCGCGCCAGAATCAGATCGGCCGCCCGCCGCCGGTCGAAGCCCGGCGCGCGGGTGAGCAGCACGTGGGCCGGGCGGCCAAAATCGGGATGCGCCAGAATGTCGCGATTGAGCCGCGAATCGCGTTTGGAAAGCTCCGCGTGCAACTCGGCGATTCGCAGCGGGAAGTGCAGATCGCGCCGTGCCGAGCGGGCGTCGAGCTTGCCATCGAGATTCACCAGCGCCGCGGCCGTCCGCGTTGTCACTTCAATCGGACGCGGCGCGGTTAAACAAGCCACGACCGTCAGGTAGTGAATGTCGTCGAGCGGATCGGAATCGTCGGTCAGCCGCTCGGCCGTGCGCAGCAACACACCGGGGTCGCGGTCTTCGATCATCGCCAGCGTACGCGACAGCTCGCGATCGAGGTCCGCGTCGCCCGAGGGAAAGGCCGCGCGCAGCTCCGGCGCCGAACGAGCAAGGATTTTACTCCACAGCAAACCCGTCCGGTCGACCCTCGCGGTGTAGCCTTCCCAAATCGAATTGAAGTGCTGACTTGAAATTCCATCGTCGAGCGTCCGTTGAATCACGCGCGCCGCTGCCAGCCGCGCCTCCGACGGGGCCTGCTCATTGGCGATGATTGCGTCTACGTAGCGGGCCGCGGTGCCCAGATAGCCCGATGCAATCGCCAGCGCAATCGTCGTCCGTTCGAAGGGCGCCTTGGCCTCGCGCAGCAAGTCAATCTGGGCTTTTGCATTGAACCGTGCGATCAAATCGGTCGTCGCCGCGCGAATCAGCCGGTCGTCGCTATTCCAGTTCGCAACCACCGCCCCGCGCAATTCTTCCTGGGAGAATCGATCGACATGCCGGAGCAAATATGCCAGTGCTCTTCGGCGGA
>DASVHB010000124.1:0-5093 GCA_036379195.1 Pirellulales bacterium | reverse complement strand
GCACGGCCATCGGCTACCACCAGGTCGAGCATTTCGTGCCGCGAATACATGGTCACCTGGCCCAGGGCAGTCTGGCGCAGCAAGGCCGAGTAGCAACCGAGCAAAAGCTGCTGCCCGGTCTGTCCGCGGGCGTAAAACGTGCGCGAGACTTGTGCGCCGCCGAACGACCGGTTGGCCAGGTAGCCGCTGTACTCACGGGCGAACGGCACGCCCAGTGCCACGCACTGGTCGATGATCGCCATGCTCAGCTCAGCCAGGCGGTAAACATTGGCCTCGCGGCTGCGGAAATCGCCTCCCTTGACGGTGTCGTAGAACAAGCGATACACGCTGTCGCCGTCGCCCTGGTAATTCTTCGCGGCGTTGATGCCGCCCTGCGCGGCGATCGAATGCGCCCGCCGCGGGCTGTCGTGAAAGCAGAAGCAATCGACTTCGTAGCCAAGCTGGGCCAGCGTGGCGGCGGCCGAGGCACCGGCCAGACCCGTGCCCACCACGATGATCTTGTACTTGCGCTTGTTGGCCGGATTGACCAGCTTCATCTCGAAGCGGTGCTTCGACCACTTTTGCTCGATCGGGCCGGACGGCACTTTGGCGTCGAGTCGCATACGCTCCCTCTTCACTGCACGACGCCGGCCAAGACCGCGATGGGAATCGAAACGTAGCCGGCCGTAATCGCGACCGTGGCAACCGGCGCCAAACCCTGCCGGAGCCAGTAATAGCGCGGGCTGCTGAGACCCAACGTATGGAGCATGCTCCACGTGCCGTGATAAAGGTGCAACCCAAGCAACAACATGGCGGCGACGTAGACCGCCGAGATCGCTGGGACCTGAAACGCCAGCACGACGTTGCGATAGACGTCGCTGTGGCTGTAGCCCGGCCCCGTGATCAGAAACGTGAACATCGCCAGATGGTAGATCACATACAGCAAGACGAGCGGCCCACTGATGGCCATCGTTCGCGCGGCGTAGTTCGTGGCGATGTCGCGTTTCACCAGATAGCCAACGGGCCTTGCCCGGCGGTTCGTCAGCACGAGTTGAGCCGACGCTACGACGTGAACGATCAATGCCACCAGCAGGCCAATCCGGGCCAACCAAAGCAGTTCGGGCATGCCCCGCAGAAACAGGGCATAGCGATTGAGCTTCTCGGCGCCCAGAAAAATCTGCAGGTTGCCCGCCAGGTGCGAAACGACAAACAGCAGCAGCACGGCGCCCGATACCGCCATCACCAGCTTCTTACCGACGGTGGTGCGATAGAACGCGGCCAGACGATTTGGCCCTCGGCGGCGAGACGGCGGTGGTTTCGTTTCAGTCGCCGCGTTCATTCACAGCATATTGGGCGAGGGGTTGTGTTCGACGGCCGGCGGATCGTCGCTGGTGAGCGGCTGCGGCGCATGGCTCCATCCTTGATAGCCTGCCAGCGAACTTCCCTGCTCGAATTTATAAACTCCCTCGCGCGCTGACAAGGTTGCCCAGCGCACGTACGCCAGCAGTTGCTGTTCGCCATCGAACGTCGCCGCGAGCTTTCGCTCGACGCCCCGCTTCGAGCCATAAAGATAGTGCATCCCGTAACTTTCTCCCAGAATGGTGCAAAAGCTCGCTAGCTATTTCGCCGCGGCGAATGAATATCGGAACAGCGCCGCGCACGGCGCTCTCGCCGGCAACTGTTCTGGTCGTACGGCGTACACCGAGCCATTGTGCATCAGTGTCTGCCATATCGCCAGGTCGAGCAAGTCGTCGCTTTCATCTCGCCGTTCATGATGAAAGTGCGCCTGCAAACGCTCGCCATCCCATTTTCCCCACCGATGCTGAGTAGCGTCAAAGAGCAAGGTCTCGACGCGCCCCTCGGCCGCGGCCATCAGGACCGCTTGAAGATCGTCCGACGCCCGGTCCTCAGCTACCCGCTGCCCATACTCTGCGATGGCCTTTTCGCAGGGAGCATCGAAATGATCTTGGACGCAAAGCCACGCTTTCTCACGAAGCTGCTCTTCGGACCAGCGATCGGGGTTGCCGGGCACGTGCCGGTCGGCGAGGTAGGCATACGTGTTCGCTGCGCGAAAGATCGGATCGAGATAATCCACACCCACGAACACCAGCGGTGCGCTCTGGTCTCGAAGCGTCGGATGGATCGCGCGGTCGATGATCCGAAAGTATTCCAACAACTCGCTCTTGGCTTCTTCGGCGAAACTGCCGTCGCCGTGATAGGCGGCGCCTTTGCTCATGCCGCGACCCAGCAGCGCGGTATGGAATTGCCGCGTCGTGCTGGGCTGATCGTAATGCAGTGACTCTTCGGCACTAGCCGGCAGATCTGGCACATCGACGGCGGTTGCCCGCGATCGATCGGCCTCCAACAAGCGGACCCGATTCTTGCTGACGGCCAAGATGAAAAACCGTTCGTCCGCGTGCGGCAATGCCGCCAAGGGCGCAATGTGAAACCGCGAATTTACGACTACCAAATCCTCGAAATGCGACATCAATCGGAAGGTGTGAAGACCATTCGGCGAGACGAAAATGGCCAGCCCGTCTGATTGCTTTTTCCAAAACGCCTGGTCGTCGATGTACGCTCCGACCGGCGCCAGGATGTCGCGGGCATCGGCGGGCCGAACGCCGCGGGCCGCCAGACGGTCGTTCGCCTCGTTCAACAGCTTCTTCAAGCGCACCTTGCCTGCGTGACCTTCCGATCCGCTACGGTGCGTTGGCAGATAGATTGAGACCGAGGGCCAATCACTCTGTCGTGCGAGCGAATCTAAATTGCTTCTTGATGTGGTTTTCATAACAATGCGCTCCTTCTTTCTTTGGCGAATTTAGTGCAGTTACCAGCGCCGCCTGGCAACGGAGACCGCGGCCACCGGCAACTCTCGCCTGTCAATGCTCATTTCATCGTCTTCGGGCAGCTCCGCGGCGACTTCGACAGGCTTGATCACCAGCAACGAGCGGTCGGAGGTGTGCAGCACCTTTTCCGCCGTGTTGCCAATGAGCAAGGCCGACAGGCCGCGGCGGCCCACACTGCCCATCACGACCAGCCCGACGTCGAGCCGTTTGGCCGTCGAGTTGATCACCTGGTAGGGATTTCCCTGCGAGACGTGAAACGTCGCCGTGCCATGATCCATCGACTGAGCTTCCAGCAACTGCTCCAGCCGCTCAAACGCGTTGCGACGAGCACGGCGGCGATAATAACTGAACTCCGCACGCACCTCGTCGGAAATGGTCGGCGCCCCATAAAGCTCTTCGGTATCGTAGACGTGCAAGACGTGCAACTTCGCGTTCAAGGCTGCTGCCACCGCTGCCGAAACCGAGACGATCCGTTCGCTCATCGGCGAAAAATCGACCGCCGCCAGAATGGTCGGCGAGCCCTCGGGCAGGCTGCCGCGAGCAATCCACACCGGCGCCGGGCACGCCCTTGCCAACCGCGTCGCCGTGCTGCCCACAAACACCCGCTTGATGGCCGACATGCCGCGAGTGCCCACCACCACAAGGTCGTGGCCTTTTTGCTTGACGGCCTCGACGATCGACAGATAGGGGACGCCCACCAACACCTCGGTCTCGATGTCAAGTCCGCCCGTTCGCATCTCCAACACCAGTTTCCGCAATTGCTGTTCGGCTCCCTCGCGCAGGTTTTTCTGCAGCCGAGCCATCTCGTCGGGCGGAGGCGCCCACCCGACGCCCGCTTCCGCATAGTCGAGCATGGCGTACGACACGACGGCGTCGGGCACCACGTGGACGATGGTCAGTTTTGCGTCACAGCGGCGGGCAAGTTTCACCGCGCTTTCGACCGCCACCGCGGCGGCGTCCGAAAAATCGGTGGCCAGCAAAATGTTCTGAAAGCAATTCGATGAATCGGTCATGGCCGTTCTCCAAACAAGGGCTGTTCATTGCGATAAAAACAGAGGCAATTCGGCGTGCCGAACCACGTGCAGCGCTGTCTCGCCGAACAATCGGCGGCGCAGCAGGCCTTGGGCGCTGTTGCCCACCACCAGCAGGTCGGCATGCCAGGCCCGGGCCTGCTCGAGCAAGTGACGCTTGGGCGAACCTGCGACGACTTCCAACTCAGGCCCGTAACCGTGCGACCGGCAATAATGAGCGGCATCGGCGAGCAGCCGCTCGCCGCGATCGGCATCGTCGCTGAACGTCACCAGCTTGATGTGAACGTCGGGCCAAAGCCGGAGTTGAATGAATCGCTTCATGGTGCTGGCCGACTCGACCGACCCGCTGTAGGCGATCATCACTCGGCGAATGCGACGGACGGCTTGGGCCGCCGCGATGATGGGTCGAACGCCCCCGCCAATCAGCTCGACCAACTCGTCGGGCGGCTCGTCGATGACGCCCCATTCCAAAAGCCCGTGCAGACCGGCGACGACCAGGTCGTAATACCGCGACAGCGCCACGAGCCGGTCGATCGGATCTCCCTCTTCGCGGCAGACGTGGTGTTGAAGTCCCGCCATGACGCAAGCCGACTCGAATTCGGCGATGGCTTCTTCGAGGGAGTGTTCGGCGGTCGTCAGCCGATAGCGTCGCAGCTCCACGCCCGCCGAACCGCCGCCGATGGGAGCGGGACCGACGTGGCCCAGCCGCGGCAAATCGAACAGCGCCACCGCGCTAAGTTCCGCACCGTGCAGACGCGCCAACTCGATCGCCTGCTGGACCGCCGATGACGACGAAGGGCCCGATCCCAACGCCACGAGAATTCGCCCGATCATGGGTGTCGCCCGTTTTCGCTTTGTTTCTCTCTTTTCCAGCAACGGAAGGCAGTTCATGTGCCAAAACATGTTTGGTATCCGCGCGCCAGAGAAACCCGAGTATTTTCCCCAATCCCTCGCGATGATGGTTTGCCAAAGCGGCCTCGCAGTTGACTTTGGTGAGTGAACTGTGTGCGGCTTCGCACATCGTCGCACAACCGTGCTCATTCGGTTAAAGTGTTCTCGCGAAATCACATTGTCGCTGCCATCACGGGTACGTTCATTGCTAGCGGGTAATTGCAGAGACCTCACTCGCCGCGACGGCGAGGAATTTCTGCGGATCGCGGCGACCATGTCCATCCAGACCGAGGTCGAGTCTTTTCCTCTCTCCCAGGCGAACGACGCGCTCGGCGCCTTGCGTTCG
>DASVHB010000123.1:0-18182 GCA_036379195.1 Pirellulales bacterium | reverse complement strand
AGCCGCTGGTCGTCGTCTGGAATATCGGCCGTCAGCTCAGGTTCGAGGCCGGGCATCATCGGCAGGCGCGCCAGCGTGTCGGCGCCATGCTTGACCATCAAGATGCGCAGCGGAGATTCGTCGGCGACGATCGTCAGGCGGCCATCGCCGTCGGTCCTGCCGAGCAACACGGTGCGCGGCGAATCGTAGGGATGCGAATAGATGGCATAACCCGACATCGCGCGACTGGTGTTGGGGTCGCCGCCTAACAGGCGCGAGCGCACCACGAGCTCGGTCGAACCGCCCGTGGGCCGGGCCAACAGCGCCAGCATTTCAACCTTGCCGCGGCGGCGGCCGGTGAGCGGGCTGCGCATGCCGCTGAACAGCTTGCAGCTCAATTCGGCCGCGTTGACGCTGTCGACGGTGAGGAACGTCCATTCGAGCAAGTTTACCCGCTTGAGCTTGCCGTCGCGCTCGTTGTAGCGGCGGACGGGCCGAAATACATCGCCCGGTTTGGCCCAGGCGAGCTGCGGATCGAGCGGCGGCAACGACGCCGCACGCAATCGCAACACGACGTTCGTCTGTTTCGCTTCCTTGTCTTCGTCGACGTTTTCGATTTGGGCCAGCGGAGCGAACGCCGCATAGAGGGCCTGAAACAATTGGTCGGGCAATTGCTCGCGCTGCGACGCGACCAGCTTCACCGGCGAGCCGACCAGCCGCGAATGCAGATCGTAATCGCGGGCCTCGAGCGTGTATTGGCCGGCGGCCGCGCGCACCGAACACAGCAGCAGTTTATCGACGCTGGCGTCCGAGTCTTCGACGAGCGCCGCCGGCAAATCGTCGAGCGCGAGATTCGCCAGACCTCCGCGCAGGGGACGAATGAGTTCGGGCGGGGCCGGCGCGATTTGCAGATTCCAGGCGGCGCCCACGGCGGTGTCGGCCCGCTCGCTGGCGCAAGCGTACATTCGCGCAACCAACCGCGGCGTCAGCTCGGGGCGGGGCTCGATGTCGACCAGAGCGCGAATTCGGTAGGGCGTCATTTCCCAAACCGACTGCGCCGACGCGCGGCTGCCGCTGAACACGAAGCACAGAATGGCGATGCAGGCGATGATTGCATCTGTAGGGAACGGACTCCGTGCCGTTCCGTAGCGGGCGAAGCGACGCCGATTCGCAGTTCGCGGAACGGAACGGAGTCCGGTCCCTGCAGGCGGAACGCCACCGAGGGCGTTCTCTACAACGCGCTCTCGCGAAGCGAGCACCTCACCGAATTGTCGAGCACGGGCAGCCATTACTCTTCCTTGGGAACCAAAACCTTGCCTTGCCAATGCTCGACGTTTTCATAGAGCAAGACCGGCGAGTCGCCGATTCCCTTGAGCGTGCGGTGGTAGGCGAAGTGCTCGGTAAGCTGCCAGAGAGGCAACACCGAAACGTCGTCGGCGGCCAATTGATGAATGCGCTGCAAGATCCGGCGGGCCTCTTGCCAGTTGGTCGCTCGGTCGAGCTCGGCCAGGGCCAGCGTCAGATAGGCGTTCGTGCGGCCGGCAATGCCGCTCGGACCCAACAGCCGAGCGGCATCGACCAACGGCTCTTGCACCATAAACTCGGTATAAAACAGGTCGAAATCGTCATCGGGCGGATACACCAGACCCGGCGGCAGCTCGCGCAGCGAAACCTTGAAGCGGATCTTTTGCAGATGACGCTGAATGGCCTGGCAGGCTTCGCGGGCGATGTCGTGAGCCGGATGCGCCAGCACTAAGGTGGGCAACTCCTTGACTTCCGGTTCGCCGCGTTTTTTGGCCGCCTCGGAGACATCGTGCAGCGCCACCCGCGCCAGCGCCATCGCCAGCCGCGGCGTCCACGAGCGCGGCGTGACCAGGCCGTTGTAAGCATAGCGAAGCGGATCGTCGAAACTGCGCCCGATGGGAAACGGCCCGCTCACCACCTGGCAACCGATGCGGTCGACGTCGTGCAGCAGGTGGTGTTTGAGAATGACCTCGCGATTGATGCCGTAGACCAAGGCCCGCCGGAAAGCGCGGTGGGCCATGAACGGATGGTTGGTGTTGGGCACCAGACAATGGATGGTGGGCAAGGCATATTCGCCCACCACGAAATCGCCGCTGGCGCGGAACTTTTCCACGTCCCACGGATTGAGGCGGTCGACGACCTGCACGCGTCCCCGCGCCATTGCCTGAAACGCCTGCCTGGAGTCGGGCAGGTATTGCTCGACGATTTCCCTTGGCTGCTCTTTTGTTTTCGCGAAGTACGCCGGATTGAGAACATATTGCATCCGGTCGTCGGCGTTCTCGCCGGTTAGATAGGGACCGACGGTTCCCGTGACGCCCCGCGCGCCCAGCGGCACCACCGGCGTCTCGAGCAAGGCCAACGGTTGGACATGCGACCAGCGCAGATCGACGCCGATTTCAAATACATCTTGCACCTCGACTCCGCCCAGCAGGTCGGCCCAGGTGCGTTGGAATCCTTCGAAGCGCGGATTGGCGAGCGAGAGCAACTGGCGGGCGACCTCATAGCCCGTCACGTCGCGGTTGCCGTCCGACCAGCGAATGCCGCGCTGTAGACGGAAAATGAGCCGGCGGCCGATGTCGGCATGCTCGACCTGTCCGAACGGGCAGGTGTATTGTCCGCCTTCCGAACCGGCGCCGGCAAATTCCATGAGCAGCCGATTCAGCAACCGCTCGCTGCGCCGCACGCCCCAATTGGCCAACCGCGCTTCGCCCGTGGCCGGCCGGGGCGTGGTCACTCCCACGATGATGCGAGGGTAGTGGCGGTTGAGATCGTCAAAATACTTGGCGGCCTCTTCGGAGGTCGGCCAGACATACACCACGCGCAGAGCCAATTCCCAGGCCTGGTGCGGATCGTCACCCATCAAGCGGCGGCCCTTGGCGATCAGCTCGCTGGCTTGGGCGGCCCATTCGCCGGTCAGCTTTTCGACCACCGCATGCTTGGGATACTTCTTGGCGAGCGAGCTTACCAATCGGCGGGCATCGGGGTAGTCGTCGCGGGCGGTGTATTTCGCAACCAGCTTTTCAGTGGTGGCGCCCAAGGCGGTTTCGAGCCGCGGATAGTTTGGATCAACTTCGTAAACCTCGTTGAGCAGGGCCAGCGCGGTTTGATCGTCGCCGCGGCGGTGCCATGAGCCGGCTTCTTCATACAGGTACTCGCAGATGCCGCGCGTCAGGCCCTCCAGGTCGGGATAGTGTTGCTTCAGGAATTCGAAAAAGTCGTAAGCTTCGTCGAAGCGCGCCGGGTCGGTTTTGCCTTCGTGGACCAGTTGCAACGCCTTTTCCAACACAAGCTGTTCGAATAGCCGCACTTGTGCGATGTCGCCCCAGCGCAGCTCATATTCGTCAACGGGATCGTCGATTCGGCGAACCAGCAGCTTGTCGCTTTTGCGAAAATCAGCCGGATCGGGCGCGCTGCGCCGGTCGGGCAGAGCCAGCGGACGCACTTGTAGCACCGTGGCATCGGCGTCGTTCAGCGTGATTTCGTCGAATTCTTCCTGCTCGTAGAACCGCAGCTCGGCCTCTTCTAGCTTGGGAGCTTCGGCGGCGGGCGGGTCGGCGGCGGGCGAACCGTTCTCCGCAGGGGCGGCGTCGTTGGCGGGTGGCGGCGTTTCTGGCGCCGGCGCCGGCTGCGCCCGCCCCCACGAGCCGCATAGGGCCAACGCCGCGAAAGCGATCGCGGCAACGTAGGGTGGGCCGAACGCAGCGAGCCCCACCATCGGGCGGCGCCGCGACTGTCCGTTTCGGAGGTTACCGGTTGAAGTCATTTTTTATCGCTCTACGGACGCGCGACCACCATCAATGTTCCACCATAGCCGGCCAACACCAGTCGGTCTCCCAAGGTGGTCGGCCCGGCGGCGACAGGTTCACCAACGTCGAGGGCGCCCAGTTCTTCGCCGGACTTGGCCGACAAACGATAGACACCGCCCGCCTGACTACCCACGAAGTAGGCATCGCCGTCGGCTAACGGCTGGCCCGCCAATGCCCCGTGGCTCCAGGAAACTTTCCAGACTTCCTTCTGGTCGTCGTCGAGACAAATCAACTGGCCGTCGAGCGTGGCGGCCAGCGCGCACGAGCCGGCGGCGAACGGTCCCCAAGCGATCCCCGCACTCAGCGGCCGAGCATTGCCCGGCGTCAAGTTGGGCAACGAATACGCTTTCAATTCGTTTTCGCCGCTGACGGCATAAACCGTTTTCGACAATACCGCGAGTGGCCCGGCGACCGGACCGGGCAATTCTGCCTGAGCCAAAGCCACCAAGTGCCGTTGCGGTTTGTCGGCAATGCCCAACCGATAAAGCATCTTGCGGCCGTCGGCAATGATCGCTTCCTTATCGTTCAGAACTACGGGCGTCGTCCATTGGAATCCCCCCTCGCCGTCCAGCTTCGGCTGAAACGGATCGACCAGACTTTGGCCGGAGACCGCGTCGAGCACAAACACCTGGCCCAATTCGCCCGGCGCGAGCAAGCCGCCCGCAAAGCGCACCACCGGGGCGGCCAGCGGATCGGGCAGATTGATCCAGTGAGCCGCGGCCGATGCTTTCGACTCGACCACCAGCGCCCGCACGCCGCCGCGCGACGACACTGCCACACGGTCGTCAGCCAAGGAGGTGGTGCGCGCCTCGCCGGCCAGGTCTTGCCCCGGTTCTTCGGGCAGCAGAGCCGCGTTTTCGATCACGCTGCCCGCAAGTCGGTCGCGCGGCAGGTTGAACCACGCCCCGAGGCGGTTGAACAACATCAGCCGGCCCGATGCCGCGTCGGAGACGGGCGCTCCGGCGGGCGGGGCCGCGAGCTCTGCTTCCCAATAGGGCGTGCCATCTTTGCCATTGGCGGCGCGCACTCGCACTTCGGGTTCGCTGCCGCGCCGTCGCGCGCAAATCACGACGTTGCCCACCACCGCCGGCGGTTCGAGCATCGCATCGGTCTCGTCTTTCACCCATTTCGGTTCCAGCCGCCCGCGCGACGATTGGATGTCGTACTTGGTCAGCCCGTACCCGGCCACCCACAACTCGGCGTCGCGCAGCAGCGGGTAACGAATCAGCGGCGACCGCGTTTCGGCGGGTTTATCGGCCACCAGCGTAAGCGGCTTGCCCGAGTCAGGCGGATTAATTTCGTAGGTGTAAATGGCGCCACGATCGGTGGCGACCACCAAGGTTCGCCCGGCCACTTGCAGCGGCGCGAACACGTGTCCCGCCAAGGTGAGCGACTCTTGCGCCTGCTTGAGCGAGGCGCCGCGTTCATCGGCCGAGAGCACCAGCAACAACGAGTCGCTGGTGCCGTTGTCTTTGACGATAAACACATAGGGACTGACCACCAACGGCGGCACGTGGATGCTTTCGGGCTCGTGACCCAAATAAAGCACTTCCTGGCACTGGTTGGTCTGCGTATTGAGCGAATACAAGTTCGAGTTTTCGGCCAATTGAAAACAAACCTGGCCGCGTGAATCGAACGTGGGGCCGACCCGCGCCGCTTGCGGCAACTTGATAAAGCCGGGCGACTCGCCAGTTTCGAGATCGATCATCACCAGGCGTCCGGTGCGAGTGGCAATCCAAGCGTGGTTGCGCGCCACCACGGGGTGGGCGTCGAACGGCTCGCCGACCACGTGCCGCCAGCGGAGCTTGCCCGAGCCGCCCTCGACGCGCAACACCTCGTGCCGCGCCGAGTCGGCCACCAGCACATCGGACGCGGGATCGGCCGAAAGCGGCCGGGGCACATAGCTGGTGTCGTATCCGACGAAGCGCCGCCAGAGCGCCGCGCCGCTTTCGGCATCGAGGCCATAGACGGCGCCGCCCGCCAAGACATGCGCCGAGCGACCGCTGACGCCGGGCGCCTTGCCGCCGCGGTAAACCGCCATCACCACTTCGGCTTCGACGGGCGTCTGCACGTCCGCCGACTCTGCCGGCCGGGCCTGCGGCACAAACTCGACCGAAGCTTGTTCGGCTTTCGAGAGTGACAACACCGCCTCGCCGAGCGTCTCGTTGCCGGCCAACTCGGGGTACGATTTGACCAGGTCGCGGCGCAGCGCGTAGGCGGCCTGGGGCGAGCCTTCGTCGATGGCTTGCTTGATGCCGGCCACCGCCTTTTCCAACGCCTCATCGCGACCCAGCACGTGCCGGGTCAATTGCAGCGAAGCTTGTACGTCGGCCAGTTTCTGCGTGGGACGCTGTGTCTTCGACACATACTTATCGACGAGTTGGAGGGCGTCTTCGGCCCGCTCGACCACCTGCATATCGGGCTTGTTGGCGGCTTGCTTGGCCAACCCCTCGGCGATTTGGGGCAGCAATGCGGCAAGCTCGGGGCGGGCCTCGCCAAAAGCCGTCTCCGATTTGATTTCGTCCAGCAGACCTTGAGAGGTGGCCAGGGTTTTCGTCCAGTCGCGGGCGCCTTCCACCGCTTGGCGCATCCGCGCCATGCCGCGGTCGACCCGGGCCACGCTCACTTCCGAATGTTCCGGGAATTCTTTGAGATACTTGTCGAACTGCTCGATGGCCTGGGTGTACGACCCTGCCTTGTAGAACGACTCGGCCTGGCGGAAGGCTTCGTCGCCCGTAAGCCGCCCCAGACGCCACCAGAGCACGACCCCCAGAATGACCAGCGCCAAGAGCGATCCACCGACCGTAAGCAGCAGGGGCGAGTCCCAAACGTTGCCTTTGGCTTTGGGCTTGCTTTTGCCGCGCGGCTCTTCCGGTTCTTGTCTAAATCCGCCATCGCCATAGGCCGCCGCACCGATCAGGTCGGCCCCGCCCGAAACCCCGTGGTCCAGCGGCTCGGCATACAGCCCTCCCAGATCGTCGTGGGCGGCCGGCGGGCGCCCGCGCGCGGCGGATTGCTGGGGGTTGACGGAGCGGGGACTGCCCGCCCAGCGCTTCTCGGCTTTGGCCGCGGGGGGCTTCGCCGGAGGCGCGGGACTTTCCGCCGATTCTCCCAGCGGGAAAAGCTCCAGGCCCTCATCCACCACGTCGGCCTCGACGGCGCGCGGCTCGTCGATCAGTTCCAAGTCGTCATCGTCGACCGGCTGCGGCGCCGGATTCTTCGTCGCCGATCTCTTCGTTGCCGGTTGGGCCGGCGCCGCTGGGGCGGTGGCGCCGCCCGCCCTTGACAGCAGGCGCTTCCCCTGGTCGGAAGTGATGTGCTCTTTCTGCACCAACCACTTCACGGCCAGCTTCAGATCGACCGGCTGCTTCGCCTTGTCGAGCCGGTCGCGAAGCTCGCCCAGCACCTGATCCGACACCAGGTTGCTCGCATCGACGATCGATACGATTTCATCGTTGGTCATTCAACCGCCTCGTCTTCCAGTTCCGCGCTTGGTATTCCTACGTTTGACGTCAAGCGGCGCTGCGGCCCATTGTCGTCTTTCGCTCCGCGAAAGCAGCTCGCCTTTTCGCATCAGCGAAAAAGTCGTTACTTTCGCGGAGCGAAAGACGACATTAAAAATCTTCCTCGTCGCCGGTGGCCAGCCGCACGTCGTCGATGCCGGCGGCGGTGCCCGCGTCGAGCGCCATTACCACTTTTTCGTGTCGCGCTTCGCCGCTGGCGAGCACCATCATTTTACTCGGTCCCGACGAATCGGTGGCCGATCCTCCAGATCGCGCGTCCTTGAGCTTGGCCAACAGGTCTTGCTCGCTCATCGCTTCCGAATCGTTGACCCAGATGGAACTGTCTTTGTCGATCCGCACGATGATGTTGTCGTCGTCCTGTTCGATCTCTTCGATGGTGCGGCTCTGCGTGGCGCTGTCGGTCGGATCGGGCGTGGGAATATGAATCGACTTCTGCAACGCAAAGGCCGCCGTGACCATGAAAAAAATCAGCAGCAAAAACGTGACGTCGACCATCGGCGTCATGTCGAGCCCGTCGTCTTGCGAAACCTCGCTTTTGCGGCTGAGCGCGAACTCCTCGTCGCCGCCCTCCGCCGGGCCGCCCTCCGCCGACTCGATGCGCGGCGGGTCCTCGTCGGCGTGGGCCGTGGCCGTGGCGGCGTGCAGCGCCTCGGGCACGATCTCATCGGGAGGCGGCACGGTCTGCACGGCGCCGCATCCGGTGCATTGCACCTGGCGGCCGACGTAATCCGTGGGGGCCTTCAGACGTTTGCCGCACTGGGGACAATGGAATCGAACGGTCATTTCGCTTCTAACACTGCCAAATTCAAACTCACGCCTTCAACGGCGCCGGCCGCCGAGGCCACGCGCGAGACGTCGCGGTGCAAAACGCCGCGCTCGGCTTTCAAAATCACGCTGGTCTTGCCGGTGGCCAACGCTTCTTCTACCGCTTGCTTGATTTGGGCGTCTTGTTCCTCGGTCGTGCCCTGCAACGGATCTCCGACCTTGCCGTCGGCCAGGTAGACGGCCGCCGGCGTGTTCTCGCCCGCGTCGGCCACCGAAATGATCAACGAGTCTTGAATGCTGATGCCCACGCCATATTTGGCCGGCGCCAAATTGAGCGCCGTCTGGGCGTCGGGCGTTGACGTCACGGTGAAGAAGATCAACAGCAGAAAGGTGCAGTCGATCATCGGCGTGATGTCCATTTCGGTATCCTCGACGGGCCGCTGCCGCTTTTTGATGGGCGGCTCGTCCGGCTCGGCATGCGGATTGAAATGAGCATCGAATTCTTCGTGCATGGCTTAGCGCCCTCCCCTCAGGGCCTGCGACTAGCGCACGCCGGCGTGCTGTTCGGCCGACTGCTCGATGGCGGCTTTGAATACTTCCATAAAGCGCGCCAAGCCGTCGCCCACCAGGTCTTCCATTTTGCGCGTGCGGATCTGCACGCTGGCCAGCACCAGGCTTAAAGGAATGGCAATGGTCAGACCCACGAACGTGGTCACCAGCGCCAGCGAGATATCGCCGGCCAGGTTGGTGGCATCGACTTTCTGCGAGCCGGCCAGCTTGCCGAAGGCCGCCATCATGCCCAGCACCGTGCCCAGCAGCCCGAGCATTGGCGCGCTTTTAATCATCGTCACCACCCAGGTGATGCGGTATTCCATCTCGGCCATGATGTCGCGCTGGAAGCGGTCGGCCACGAGCTGCTTGACTTTGGCATAGCCCAGATCGCGGTTGTTGATCGCCAGCAGCGCCAACTGCGGCACCACCCGCGGATCGTCCTGGCACAGCTCGGCGGCCGCGTCGAAATCGCCTACCTCGACCCGCTCGTTGAGCTGATCGAGAAACTCGTTTTGCAAGTCCTCGCTCTTAAAGCGGATCTGAGCCAGCCGCCGCCATACCACAATGATGCAAAACGCCCCCCACAGCGCGTCGAACGCCTGGAAGCCGTAAATCGTGTTGCCCGCAAATTCCGTGAGGTCTGCCATATTCTCCGTTTGGCGGGCATTGCCCACCGCATCGCCTACAAATAAGTCTGTTCGATTACGTAAAACTCATAGCCCGATCCGACCGGCCGGACGCCGAACCGCGTCTTGCGAATCGTCGACGCGTCTTTATTTTTGTACTCGTGTTCGGCGGCCAGCAAAAGCTGCTCAGTCGGATCGGGATAGAACTGCAAGATCAAGCGGCCATTGGTGGGCAGGCCCGCCTTGCCGGCCAGGTCGCGATCGGCCTCTTTGAGCCGGCCGCGCTTCCAGTTCATCCAGAGCCGCTTTTCTTCTTTGCTGGCCTTGGTGTACACCTCGGGCTTGGGCCGCGATAGGTTTTTGGCATACGTCGTTTGGCCAATGCCAATCACACCCAGCTCAATCTGGAAGTAATCAAGCTGCCGAGCGTAGGTCTCCAGTGTATTGCCGTCGCCAAAGTTGATTTCCCACCGCATATGCGGCGGAATGCCGGGCCGCCCTTCGCCACCCATTCCGTAGCCGGGCACTTTGCCGTCGCCGATCTGCTTGCCACCCCCTTTTTTGTCAGTATCGTCTTCGGTCAAGCTCGGATCGTCCAGGTCCATCTGCTGGATCGCCACCGCTTCGAGCACCGTGGTTAGCGTATCTTGCAATTCCGGTTCGTCCAAGTCGCTTTCCTTGGCAATGTCTTGGGGGTTCGGCGAATCGAGCTGCATGCTCTCGCCGACCACTCCGTCGGGCACACCGCCGCCGACCTGTTCATACCTCACCGGCACCGATTTGAGCGGTGGGAAAAACACATGGGTGCCCAGCCAGGCCATGAACAGGCAAAACACCACCACGCCGATCAAAATCAGCAGCGATAGCATCATGCTGGCCACGCGCTCGTAGACCGACACCTGCAACGCAGGCAGGCCCTGAGGCGCGCGGGCACCGGCTCGTGTAGGTCGAGCTACCGAACTCACTGGCGGTTCCGAAAGAGCTAGTAGACGGGAGTGACACTGCATCCTAAGCCCGTCAAAATTGAGTGTCAAGCAGCCGCGGGTCGGCCGCGACTCGGCCTAGGGTGGCTGGGGCAAAGCCTGGGCGATGCCCCGACGAGCGTAAGCGGATCACTTGTCAACCGTCCTATCGCCATCCATACTCCACCTACATCATAATTCCACCCACCCACGAAATTCCGCGCAGGCCCCCACATGATCCGCTCATCTGACCGCCGCCAATTTCTCAAAACTTCGGCCCAATGGACCGCCGGCCTTGCCGCGGGTGGGTTGCTCACCCGCGCCGTTCAAGCCGCCGACACCACGGATAAAAAGCAGCCCTTCAAAATCTCGATCGCCGAATGGTCGCTGCACCGGGCCTTGTTTGACAAGAAGCTTGACCACCTCGACTTCATTAAAGTGGCCAAGCAAGAGTACGGCATCGACGCGGTTGAATACGTCAATCAGTTCTTCGCCGACAAAGCCAAAGACAAGAACTATCTGACCGAAATGAAAAACCGCGCTCACGATCTGGGCGTGACCAGCGTGCTCATTATGATCGACGGGGCGGGCCACCTGGGCGACGCCGACGAGGCCAAGCGGCGGCAAGCGGTCGAGAATCACTATCCCTGGGTCGAGGCGGCCAAATTCCTGGGTTGTCACTCGATTCGCGTCAATGCGCAAAGCAGCGGCAGCTACGACGAACAGCTCGACCGGGCGGCTGACGGCCTGCGGCGGCTGGCTGAATTCGGCGAGAAGCACGAGATTGGCGTCATTGTCGAAAACCACGGCGGGCTGTCGAGCAATGGCAAGTGGCTGACGGCGGTCATCAAGAAGGTAGACAACAAGTGGTGCGGCACCCTGCCCGATTTTGGCAATTTTCACGACTACGATCGCTATCTTGGTGTCAAAGAACTGATGCCTTACGCCAAAGCGGTCAGTGCCAAGTCGCACGATTTCGACGCCGAGGGCAACGAGACGCACACCGATTACCGCAAGATGATGCAAATCGTGCTCGACGCCGGATATCACGGTTATGTGGGCATCGAGTATGAAGGCGGCAAGCTGAGCGAGCCAGAGGGGATTCGCGCCACCAAGAAGCTTCTGGAGCGGGTGCGCGACGAGTTGTAGCAAAAGTCAGAAAGCGGGCGATCGAACCGTGCCGCGCATCGAACTCATCCTGGCCAGCGGCTCGCCGCGGCGGCGCGATCTGCTGGCCGAGGCGGGCTATTCGTTTCGCGTCGTGCCGCCCAGCGAGGCCGCCGAAGACGCCGCCGCGGCGGGCGAACCTGCCCCTGAGCTGGTGGCGCGGCTGGCTCGGCAAAAGGCGGCTGACGTGGCCAAACAGTTTGGCGCCGGCCTGATCTTGGCGTGCGATACTGTGGTCGAATGCGCCGGCCAGGTTCTCGGCAAACCGCGCGATGCGACTCACGCCCGCGAGATGCTGTCGCTACTCAGCGGTCGGGAGCAAGATGTCTATAGCGGACTGTGCCTGTGGCCGCTGCCCGACGGAACGCCGCGGGTCGAAGTCGAACGAACGATACTGCGGATGCGCCGGCTGTCGGCGGTGGAAATGGAAGATTATCTGGCCAGCGGTTTGTGGCAAGGCAAGGCTGGCGGCTTTGGCTACCAGGACCGGCTCGGCTGGCTGGCGATTGTCGAGGGAAGCGAGTCGAACATCGTCGGGCTGCCGCTGGAGCGACTGGCGAAGATGCTGCGCGAGCTGTAGGGCTACCGCTCTTTCCGCTTCAGTTTGGCGTCGTTGGCCTTGAGAAACTGCCGGATCTCTTCGCCGAAATCGAGCAGCCGCTCCCATTGCTCGACGTACAACGTGACCGGCATCCGCTGCAAGCCATAGACGCTCACGGCGCCTTTTTCGCTGACTTTGCAGTAAAGCTGGCCGCGTTTGGGGGCCTCGACGTCGGCCAATAGCTTCGAGGCTTCGTCGATCTTCAATTCGCCCGAGGCGACTTTGGCTAAGATTTCTTCCTTGTTCATAGCCAGCAGGTTATCAGGAGCTGAAAGAAGATGCAATTGGCCACAGGGCGCGATAAGATAAGGGGGCCGATGTTGGATTTTCGATTTTGGATTTTAGGTTGTGCCGCGGCGCCGATGCCAAATCGAAAATCCAAAATCCAAAATCCTAAATCGAATCATGGACCTCTTGGTTGTCGAAGACGATCGCGTGATCGGCAATGCCTTGCGGCAAGGATTCAGCGAGGCCGGCCACGGCTGCGTCTGGGCCAAGCAGGGCGACCGCGGCCTCACCCTGGCCACCAGCCAGCAGTTCGACGCCATCGTGCTCGACATCATGCTACCGGGCCTGTCGGGCCTGGAAGTCGTCCGCAAGCTGCGCAGCCAGGGCATTCGCTGCCCGGTCATCTTGCTCACGGCGCTCGGCTCGGTCGAAGAGCGCGTGGAGGGGCTGAAGGCGGGGGCCGACGATTATATGGTGAAACCGTTCGCCTTTGCCGAGTTGATGGCCCGCATCGAGGCGGTCTGCCGGCGCAGCGTGACGCGCCCAGCGGCCAGCCTGCACATCGGCGAGCTGTCGCTCGACCTGGCCACGCGCCGCGTGAGCCGGGGCGGTGAAGAGGTCGAGCTGACGCCCACCGAGTTCAGTTTGCTGGAGTTGCTCATGCGGCATGCCGGGCAAGTCGTCACGCGTAAAATGCTTTGCGAACACCTCTGGAATTCCGATTGGGAAGGCACGACCAACGTGATCGAAGTCCACGTGAATCGGCTGCGCGGCAAAATCGACCGGAATGAGGACGAGTCGTTGATTGAGACCGTGAGAGGGCGAGGATATATGATACGAGACCGGCGCGATTTTGGATTTTAGATTTTGGATTTTGGATTTGGCATCTAGACGGCGGTCAATCGAAAATCGAGAATCCAAAATCCAAAATCGCTACCCCCATGTTTCGCTCGCTCCGCTTTCGCCTTACCGCCTGGAACACCGCCGTCGTGTTGCTGACGGTCGTCGGCGCCATGGTGGGCGTGCGCGAAGGGCTGCGGCATACGCTGCTCCGCGAGACGGACGAGCAGTTGCGCGAAGACGCCGAAGAAATCGCCGACGCCGTCCGCGAGTCGTATCCCGACTTGCAGCCCGTCTTCAACGAGATCGACCGCAAAGCCGCGGCCCACCGCCATCAAGATCTGTTTGTCGAACTGCGCGATCCGCGGGGGCACATCGTGCGGGCGACTAGGAACGTGCCCGAGCCCGTGCTCGCCGAAGTCGACCTGCGGCCGGCGGGAATGTCGACCACGGCGAGCTATCGCGTCGCTCAGCATGTGATGGCGATTGCCGGTGTGCCTGCCTACCAGGTGCGCGTGGGCGCGTCGCTAGCCAATATCGACGAAGACGTGGCGGTGCTGACGCGGCTGATGACCATCGCGGGGGCGACGGTGTTGCTGTTGGCCCCTTTGGGCGGTTTCTGGCTGGCTGGGCGGGCCACGCGGCCGCTGGGACGCATCATCAACACCGCCGCCCGGCTGCGGCCTCGTCGCATGGAAGAACGCCTGCCCATCCGTGGCACCGGCGATCAGCTCGATCAGCTTTCGATTACCATCAACCGCTTTCTGGACCTGATCGCCGATTATTTGAAACGAAACCGCGAGTTCGTGGCCAACGCCGCCCACGAGCTGCGTTCGCCGCTGGCGGCCATCCAAAGTTCGGTCGACGTGGCCCTGAACGCCGACCGAACGCCCCAAGCCTATCAGGATCTGCTCTGCGAGATTGTCGATGAATGCCGGCGACTGGGTGTGCTGGTCAACCAATTGCTGTTGTTGGCCGAGGGCGATGGCGGCGAGCTGCTGGCCCTGCGCGAGCCGGCCAGGCTCGATGAGCTGGTGGCCGCTTCGGTCGATATGTTCCGCGGCGCCGCCGAAGAGCGCGGCATTCTGCTGGCCGCGGCCACCAATGGGCCGACCCAGGTGATCGGCGACGCCGGGCGGCTGCGGCAGGTCATGAACAATCTGATCGACAACAGCTTGAAGTTCACTCCGCCCGGCGGACGCATCGACGTGGCGCTGGCGCGCGATCCCGCCGACGGGCAGGTGGTGTTGCGGGTGAGCGACACGGGTTCGGGCATTTCACCCACCGATCTGCCGCACGTGTTCGAACGGTTTTATCGAGGCGACAAAGCGCGGCAGCGAGACGGCCGCGACAACGGCAACGGGCTGGGGCTGAGCATCTGCCGTTCGATTGTCGCGGCCCACGGCGGCACCATCGAAGCCCGCAGCGCCGAGGGGCAAGGGGCGACGTTTGAGGTGCGGCTGCCGGGGGAAGAGTGAGGGGTGAAAAGCGACGATCGATGGCGACGCTTCCGCGATGAAAACCAGGCTTGACAGAAATAGGATACTTATGTACACATATGCTAGCATTGGTGATGCTAGCACTTTGGGAGTTTGCCCGCGATGTCTTCCCGCAGCCAGGTCATCGCCCACCTACAAGAAGCCTTGCGCCGCTGCGAAGGGGCGCGGAGGCTTCATGCCGGGCCGCGCACCTCGACCGGCTGCCCGGAACTCGACCGGCTGCTGCCCGACGGCGGCCTGGGGCGCGGCACGCTAGTCGAGTGGCTGGCGGCGGCGTCGGGTAGCGGGGCCTTGTGGCTGGCGCTGACCGCCGCGCGGGAGGCCTGCCACGAATATGGGCCGCTGGTGGTGATCGATGGCGAGGGAACTTTCTATCCGCCCGCCGCGGCACGAGCGGGCATCGAGCCGCGAGATCTGATCGTGGTACACGTGGGCAATGCGCGCGATGAAAGCTGGGCGCTCGACCAGTCGCTGCGGTCGGCCGGCGTGGGGGCGGTGCTTTGCTCGACACGGCGGCTCGGCCAGCGGGCCGGGCGGCGGCTGCAGTTGGCGGTCGAAGCCAGCGGCGGGCTGGGCCTGTTGGTGCGGCCCGCCACGGTTCGCGACGAGCCTTGCTGGGCCGAAGCGCGGTTGTTGGTCGAGCCGCTGCCCGATCGTGGTGGGGGCGTCCCGCCTGCCTTGATGCAGGCCAGACGCCTACACCACAACGCGAATGAGACGATAACGCTACGGCGGGTGGGCGTCGAGTTGCTGCGGGCACGCGGCTCACTGATGGAAGGCATCGAAGGCAGGCGGCTGGAATTGGAGATCGACGATGAAACGGGTGTTGTGCGTGTGGCTGGTCGATTGGCCGCGGCAGCGCCGAGAGCGGAGCCGCCGCGAGAGAACTCACAGCCGGGGGCGGCTATGCCACATCAAGAGAAACAGCCGAGAGCGGCTGGGCCACATCGCCGAGCGCGAGCATGAACTGACCGACCGCGAGGCGCTGGCTCTGCTGGCGGCCTGGTGCGAGCCGTTCAGCCCGGCGGTGGGTGTCGAGAGCGCCGAGCCGCCGGAGTGCCTGTTGCTGGATGTCACCGGTCTGGAGCCGCTCTTTCATGGCGAAGCGGCTTTGGCGGAACATGTGCGGCGAGAGTTTATGCGCCGTGGCTTTAGCGTTCGCATCGCCTTGGCCGATACGATCGGCGCGGCCTGGGCCTTGGCTCATGTGGCAGACGTTCCCCAAAGTCGCCTTTCTCTCCGCGAAAGTAGCGCAACTTTCGCGGAGCGAAAGGCGACTTTGGCGCACAGCGATTTCGAGGGCGAAGCCCCCGCGCTGGTCGTTCCGCCGGGCCAGAGCCTGCCGGCCCTGATGTCTCTGCCGGTCGAAACTCTGCGGCTTTCGCTCGACTGCCTGCGCACCCTGCGCGAGCTGGGGCTGCGGCACGTCGGCCAGTTGTTGGCTTTTCCGCGGGCCAGCCTGGCGGCGCGGTTCGCCCCCGAACTGTTGCTGCGGCTCGACCAGGCCACGGGCGAGGTGGCCGAAGTCATCCCGGTCGATCATCCGCCGCCCGCGGCCCAGGCAGCGTGGACCTTCGAGTCGCCGACCGACCGGCCCGAAATGCTGCGCCACGCCTTGCAGCGGCAGCTTGAACAAGTGATCGCCCAGTTGTCTCCGCGGCGGCAGGGCGCTCAGGCGCTTCACTGCCGGTTGCTCGGGCAGACAGGCCGGAACGTCGAACTCTCGATCGATCTGTTCCGTCCCAGCGCCTCGCCACGGCACCTGGGCGAGCTGGCCTGGATGCGATTGGAATCTGCCGGGCAAAAACTTTTGGAACCCATCGCCTCGCTTTCGTTGGAGGTCACGGCGACGGCGCCCCTGGAGGAGCATCAGCAAGAGCTGTTTGGAGCATCGCAGGCGGACCATGGTTCTCGGCAATTGGCTTTGCTGATCGACCGGCTGAGCAACCGCTTGGGCCGGGCCGCGGTGGGCCGCCCCCAGCTTTTGCCCGAGGCCCAGCCCGAATTCGCCTGGCGTTACGAAGCCCTGATCGGCAACGTCTCGCCGCCGGTCAAAAAGGCCCGCTCGAAGAAGCAGCGCCGTGTGGCTGCCCTCTGTAGGGAGCGGACTCCGTGCCGCTCCACGGCGGGGCGAAACGACGTCGACTCGCGGTTTCCCTCGGGCGGCTCTTTGAGAGGGTGTCTTTCGCGTCCCCTGTCGTTGGCGAATCAGCCCGGGCCGTTGCGTGTAATGTCGGTGGCGCCCGACGGCCCGCCGCTGAGATTTTTTCACGCGGGCATCGAACACCGCATTCATCGCGCTTGGGGACCCGAGCGGATTCACACCGGCTGGTGGCGCGGCCGCAGTGCGCGGCGCGACTACTACCGCGTCGAAACCACCACCGGCTGTTGGTTCTGGCTTTTCCGCCAGCTCACCGATGGTCACTGGTTTTTGCACGGCGTATTTGAGTAAAGTCGCCTTTCGCTCCGCGAAAGTAGCGCCATTGTCGCCTTTCGCTCCGCGAAAGTAGCGCAACTTTCGCGGAGCGAAAGGCGACTTTAGACTTAATCCATGGGAATCTCGCCCGTCGAATTGATCGAGCACATCGCGGTCTTTAGCATCGCGCTGGTATTCGGACTTCGTAACCTTGCGCGAGCCTGGAAAATATTTGGCTGGGCAGCGATTCTGATTGCCATACTCACCGGTGTCGAAGGCGCTAGCGGCGTCTTCGCCTTGGCCACCCATGGCGTCAGTCGCATTGCGCATCGTTGGCTAGACCATGGCCTGATGATTCTCCTTTGGTGGATGAACGTCGCCGGTCTCGGACTCGGCCTGGCTTCAATCCGCACACGGCCAACAACTACCATTGGAACCGGTATCCTTGTCATTACATTGTTCTTCCTCATGATGCTCGAATCTGTCATGGGCTACCTGCCAGGCGCCGACGCGTTCGGCGGTCCCGCGGGTGAAGAGTCGCGGAACCGCTTTTACGTTTTGCACTGCGTCGTTTTGCCGCTGGCCCTCGGTCTATGCCTGTCAGCGGTTGTCGTGCTCACGCGTTCGTGGTCAAAGCGGGTGAACCGGAATGGCCACCGCAGACCGGTTGAATTCGGAAATCCCGATAATTCCTATCGCTCCCCCGAGTAATCGTGCGGCGGAGAAAAATAACATGGCAAAACGTGTCTTCGGCGGCCTGGCCAGAACGCCCGAACAAAAAAAGCGCGAGCAGGAAATTCATGAGCGGTTCAAGCGCGAGAAACCATCGCTCGACGACCTGGTAGCCAGCGGCGAATACTCCGAACCGATCAGCCAAGCCGATTTTTGGCAGTTGCGAGACGCGCTCGTCGCATTGCGAAAGTGCCGGGAGTCTGCCGGCGTAAGCCTCAGCACGCTCTCGCAGCAATCGGGAATTGATACGGCAGCTTTGAGCCGACTGGAAACGGGCACTCAAAGTAATCCGACCATCTCGACCCTGCAACGTTATGCACGCGCATTGGGTAAGCAGCTTTTGGTGAAAGTGGTTGATCTACCCGGAAATGCTTAGGGAACGCCCTCCGTGGCGTTCCGTAAACTGCGTTTCGACGTCGCGCCGCCCCTCACGGAACGCCACGGAGGGCGTTCCCTACAGA
>DASVHB010000122.1:0-9454 GCA_036379195.1 Pirellulales bacterium | reverse complement strand
CGTGCGCTCGACCGGATCAGGCGGCCGGCCGCTCTGAAAGAACTTCTCGATGTTCGCCGTCAGAGGATCGAAGAACTTCGCGCCCGGCGGGGCAGGCAGATAGAAATTGGTCGAAAGCAATTCATCGCGATCTGCCACGCGACCCGCGAAGTTCATGTCCGAAAGTTGCTCGGGCAAGTTCACTACCGCGCCGCGCGTGCCGTCGCGGTACTCGATGAGAATGGCCATCGGCTTGGGCACGTTTTCGCGCGGGGCGCCGATGTTGTAGCTGGGGCTACGGCCCGCGGCGCAGCGCAACAGGTCCCACGACCAACGTCCCCGGTCGCCGGCTTTCCAGACCGCATCGCCGGCTAAACACTCGACGGAGCGGATGCCCGTCTCTCCGCCGCGACGGCGTTCGAGCATGCACTGCAACGATTCCAGCGCATGGAACAGGTAAATCTCGGCGATGTTGCGATCGTAACCATAGAGCAGCAGCCCCTCGCGAAACGGCGTTTCCAGCGGAGGCTCCAATTCGGGCCGCCGCCACGTGACCGGCAACGACGAGCCGGCCATCAGCCCAAAACCCATCTCGCGCGCGGTCTTGACCATCTCGGCCGCGCGGCGGTGATCGTACGACAGGTGCTTGTCGACAAACACCGGCGCCGCGCGATCGCTGCGCCGAAATACCTCGACGATCTGCTGAAACAACTCATGGCGCGGGTAGAGAATCTGGCCAAATTCGTTGACCGGGTAATCGCCATGCTCGCAAATCAGCAGCACCGCATCGACATCGAGCCGCTCGCCGCCCAGGGCCGCGGCCACGGTGTCGGCCAGCTCGATGTCGTGCCGGCGGCAGGTGTCGCGGCCCAGGTCGTCGTCGGGATATTGATCGTTGTACATCCGCACCAGCCGAAACGGCGGCTGATGATGAAAACCCTCGCGCGAATAACCGTGGATGAAACGGCCGGCGATATGATACGCGTGCGATTTGTAACGATAGATCGAGTTGATGGCCGCCACGCGCGGCAAGGGCTGGTCGCTCGGAGACTCGTCTTTCGCCCAGCCCACGCGTGCCGAGGTAAATGGAGAACTGATCGCGGCGGCGGCCGTGGTGGTCAAGAAGCGCCGCCGCGATAGCGAAGGCTGCTCACTCAGATCGCAATCGGTCATCGATGCTCCCGTGAATCAAGCGGGCCCGGTTTTGACATTCCCAACGCCCCAGTGCAATCCGTCTGAAGCATATTCACGCGCCGAAGCGAATGCGGCTCACCCGATGCGCCAGCAGCCATTCGAGCCAGGCCTCGTGCTCTTCGCTCAGTTCGACTTCGGTCTGGTTTTCGCTGTCCAGCGGCGAGACCACCGAGATTACGCCGTCGTCGAGCCAGCGGCGGGCATTCGCCGCCTCGATCCAGTATTCCCCTTCGCCAAGCTCCGGCACGCCGTGCTCGCCGGGAACGCTCATGAAATACGCCACCTCGTGCCGCAGCCGGTCGGAGGCTTCAAAGGGAAGCAGCTCCGGTTGGTCGGAGGCGTATACTTTTGTGGACATTCTGTTTGGCCGGCGCAGTCGCGGAAACCATCGGGCAAAGGGTTCGCAAACCGCATTATCCACAAATCGGCGCAGGATCAATAGCCAACCGGCCGTATCAGCTTCCGCCCGAAGGGCTGGCAGCGTGCAGCAGGTCGGGCTTGAACCACGACGCTGGCTGGTCGATTTCCTGCTCGACGCTCGGCCGGCGGCGGCGCTCGAACGGTTCCAACTTCACCGGTTCGCCGAGGTCAGTGGATTGGTAGAGCGCCCGCACCACACGCACGTCGGCCAGCCCTTCCCAGCCGTCGGGTTCGGGCTGCTTGTCTTTCAACACGCAATCCGAGAAATAGAGCAGTTCGGCCGCGAGCTGGTCTTTCTTCGAGAACGACTTTTGCCGACTGCTTCCCTCGACCGTCACTTGCTGCTTGAGCTTGGCGTCGAAATCGTAAGCCGGATCGAGCCTCACATGCCCCTTGGTGCCCAAGATTTGGTAGCACGATATGTCGCCCGCGCCGAAACTGGTGGTGAAGGTCGCCAATCGTTCGCCAGGAAAGCGCAGCACGGCGCTGGTCATCTCGTCGACTTCGCGGAACCGCTCTTCGCCGTTGTTGGCGCTGTAGGCAAACACTTCGGTCGGCTCGTCGCGGAACAAGTATCGCGCCGCGTTGATGCAGTAGACGCCCAGATCGTAAAGCGTGCCGCCGCCCAGATCGCGCCGCAGGCGGATGTTGCCCTCTTGCACCTGCTGGCTGAAATCGGAGCTAAAGAAGCGCAAATCGCCGATCTCGCCCGACTGCGCAATCTCGATCGACCGCAAGTTGGCCGCCTCGAAGTGCAGCCGATAGGCGATCATGAGTTTCACCTGGTTCTCGTCACAGGCCGAGATCATTTGGCGGCATTCGTCCTCGGTGACGGCCATCGGCTTTTCGCACAGGACGTGCACTCCCGCCTTGGCCGCCCGGCAGGTGAACTCGCAGTGCATGTTGTTCGGCAACACAATGAATACGGCGTCGAGCTGCCCCGTGGCCAGCATGTGGTCGAAGTCGTCATAGGAACCGCGCAGCTCGACGTTGTATTTGTCGCCCAGTTCGGCCAGCTTGGCTGGGTCGCTGGAGACCAGCGCGGCCAGTTCCGAATTCTTACTGGCATGGGCGAACGCCGGCAGCACGGCAATCTGCGCAAAATAGCCCAGCCCCACAACTCCATACCGGACCTTTTTCCTCTTGGCCATGGCGCGAAACTCCTTCCTTCGCTGTAGATCGAATCGAACGCGCCGGTGCAGCGTGCAATCGGCGTACCGCTGAATTCGACAGGTCGGGTGGCCGGGGCAGGCGTTTGGCGATGAGAACGAAGGGTCTCCGAAATCCGCGCCGTCGGCCAGCAATGCCCCGGTGGCGCGGCGCTTAGGAGCACCGGCGCCTCCGGGGCATCGCCGCCACACGGAGACTCGATGAGACAAATTCGGTGGCGCGGCTCGGCCCCGGCCACCCGAACTTGCAGTTTATTCGCCCTTTTGCTCGGCCAAGTGCCGCACCAGTCGTCCGAGCTCGCTCAACTCGTTGCGGAGCGATTCGATTTGCCGATGCAGTTCGTTCAATTCAGCAGCGCCTTCGGCTTGCTGCTGTTCTTGAGCGACTTCGGCGTCGCTGGCCAGTTCGTCGTCGTCGCGTTCACGTTCACGGTCGCGCCGAGCTTCGGGGCGCTCGCGGCGCGGCGCCGCGGGACCAAACAACCCACCGGGCCGGCCGCCGCCGAATTCATGCCGCACCGTGACGTGAATCACGATCGGACCATGATGCGGGCCCATACCAAAATGTCCGGGTCCGCCGGGACCGTGGTGCGGCCCATGCTGTGCCGCATGATGCGGGGCGTGGCGGCCGGCGTGTTCGTGACCGCGGTGGTGTTCGCCATGTTCGCGGTGGTGCTCGCCGTGTCCTTCGCCCCGACCCTCGCCATGGCCTTCGCCGCGGTGAGCATCGCCATGGTGTTCGTGCCCGTGATGCGCGTCGCCATGACGTCCTTGGCGACCGTGATGCTCGCCATCACCGTGCTCGCGGCGACGATCGCCATGTTCCGCGTGCCGATGGCCGCCAGGCCCGGCTTCGTGGCGTCCTTCGCCGCGGCCTTCGTGTCGCCCTTCGCGCTCGCCACGCTGACGGCGCTCTTTGTGATCATCGTCATCTTCATCATCATCTTCGTCGTCATCGTGATGGCGGCGATCGCGATCGTCGTCGCGCAGCGCGAGCAGATTCAGATCGAGATCGCCCGCCTCGTCTTCGATCGAGAAGCTGGCGTCAGCCGGCGCGACTTCGCTGACCAATGCGCGATAGACGGCCAGCTTGAGATGGTGCAACAGATCGGGCGAGGCGACGGTAGCACCGGCTTCGCCCTCGTCGGCCACGAGAGTGGCCGGCAGTTCGGCGGTGGATGTTTCAGCCCAGCAGCAGGCGCCGCACACGAGGGCGAAGGCGGCCAAAGTCGGAAGGACCAAACGCATGTACAATCTCCTTTGCGGAATAGCGACATTGCCCCGTGAAAATAGGGAACATTCTGGTGGATGTGGTTACACCTCTTCTTCTCCGGCCACGAGCGCCGCGATATCCAGCGCGCTGACGATTCCGACCGGCGCCCGCCCTTCGACAACCACGATCCGATGCACATGTTGCCGCACCATTTCCGCGGCCACTTCGCGGATCGGCGTGTCGGGCGAGCACGTCAGCACCTGCGCCCGCATGGCGTCTTTAACGCGCAACTGACCGAGCCGCTTTTGAAACCCCCGAAAACCCTCGACGTTCGAATGTCGGAAGCCATCGGTCTGCTGCACCCATTGCTGTTCTTGCGAAATCTCGCCGTCGAGCGCTTCGACCAGCTCTTCGACGCGCACCAGGTCGCTGCGGCTGACCATGCCGATCAGCCGTCCCTCGCTCACCACGGGCGCGCCGGAAATATGCGACTCGAACAACAGATGGCGAACTTCGGCCAGCGATTGCTCCGGATCGGCCGTAATCAATTCGCTCTGCATTACGTCGCGCGCTCGAATCTGGTCGAAATCCATCATCCCTTTCCCTCTCTACTTTTCACTTTCCACTTTGTACTTTCCACTCATCCCTCGTCCCCCGCCGTCGTCCGCCCCGTCGCCACATCGAACTCATACAACGCCGGCACCAACATGGCCGCCGTCGTAAAACCGAACATAAACGATAGCACCAGGAACACCGCCAACGTATAGCCCAGCAGATAGCTGGTAATGGCGTAAAAGATGGCAAACGGGCAGCCAAACGCGGCGGCCAGAATGGCGGGCGAGGGGTTGCGAATACCCAACGCGACATATAGCCCAATGCCGCCGCCCACCATGAACGCCAGGAACGGCTGCAACTGTACTTGGAACGAGCTGCTGAAGGCCACCATGATGCGCATGCACACGGCCACGCCCACAAACAGAAAGAACACGGTACCCAGGCTCACGGCGACGGCCCCGCGCGAGCTGACGTAGTTCATGCCGATGTGCATTCCCAACATCGCGGCAAACAGGCACAAGACCAACCAGCCCAGCGCAAGGTAAACCAGGTTTTCCAGCGCCACCTCGTCGGCCAGCCACAGATAGCCGCAAAGCACCAGCGGCAGCACGATCATTTCCTTGGTGTTGTAAAAAATGCCGCCAAGCTTGCCGAAAATGAACTCTCCGGGTGTCAGATCGGTCACCAGCAGCAGATCGAGCGCTCGGGCGTCGCGCTCGCTGGTCAGGGCCGTCACCGCCTGCGCGTTCAACAGCACCAGGCTCAGCACCATAAACGGCACCAGGGCCACCGCCGCGTCGGACCGCCCCTGCGTCGATGGATGATTCAGCAGCCAATGCATGCCGGCGGCGGCCATCGCAAACAAGAGCAGATAGGCCAACCGCACCAGCAGCATCTTTCGCCCGTAGGCCCAGGTGCGCACTTCGCGCCACACGATCGGATTGTCCCAAACTTCGCGAGTCGCCACCGGTTGCCGATGCGCGGCGTGTAAGGGCGCGGGTTCGTCGTCCGATTCGAGCGTTTGCCGAGTGATTTCTCGCGAAGGGTTCCAGACGCGCACCCGGGCGATTGCCCACAGGTTGAGCAACAGGGTCAGCCCGCCCGCGATAGCGAGAAACAACCAGACGGGGTTGCCCGCCATGCCCAGCCCCGGCCACACGTCGGGGTAGGGGCGAGTCGCTTCGAGCAAGGCTCGCCAGGGGCTGGCGCCGGTGGCAATGGCCACCCAGGTTGGGTCGCCATGGGCGGCGGCCGCGCGGGCCACGCCCTCGCATGCCGCCAACCATAACATCAGCGCCAGCGCCGTCATGGCCAGAGTCTGAAACGTTTTCTCGCGCCACAGCGCCAATGTCGAGCCAAGGCTGCCGGCCGCCAGCGCGCTGGCCAAGGTTACGGCAAACACACGGGCGATTTGTTCAAACGACACGCCGCCCAACATCGCCAGCAGCATGAACAGCGGCAAAGCCGCCAGAATGAACGAGAACACGTTGAGCATGCTGGCCAGCAACTTGCCCAGCACGAGCTCAGCATTGGAGAGATGCGTGAGCAGTAAGAGCGTGAGCGTCTGGCGGTCTTTTTCGGCCGCCACGGCGCTGGCCGCCGACAGCGCCGCGAAAAACGTCGTCACGGCGAGCTGCAGCGGAGCGAGAATCTGAAACACGCTGGCGCCGAACCGGGCCAGGTCGCCCAGGTTGCGCACTTCTTGAGTTCCGGCCAGCACTTGCCAGGCCGTGGTGAGCAGAATCAACAGCGCCGAGACATAGGCTGCTCGCGCGATGTAGAGTCTTGCCCGGCGTGGGGCGGTGACGATCTCGCGCGTGAAGACAGGTCCAACGAGCAACGGACGACTCCGAATGACGACCGTCCATTGTCGCACAGACAACCACGTGAGACAAGAAGTCGCACCGCTGCTAACTGCCGTTGAAGAGCAGGCAGATCACGTCCATGGTCGTCACCGCCAGGGCGGGATTGTGAATCTGATCGCCATCGACGCAGTCTTGCCACACCCGCAGGGCATGCCGCAAGTACTGCTCGCGCGATTCCTCGATCAGCGCCTCGCCCACCTGGGCCAGTGCCGTGGGCCATAACGCTTTTAGCTTGTCCAACGCACCGGGCTTGCCGGCAATCGACTCGAACACCAGGTCGTCGAGCAACTCCAGCGTTTCCAGCGCCCGCGGGCAGAGCGCCCCAATCGCGTGGGAAGGATCGTCGGACAGTTCGGCCACCGGCGACGACGCCTTCGCCTGCCGCGTGTGTTGGAAGCGTGGATGCGGCGCATCGGCCCGATGCCGATCGTCGGTGGCCGCAATGCCCGCCGCCGACGGCGGTTGTGCCGCCGGCGCCGCCACGGCGGAGGCCAGCTCGGGCAGCGGCATTGAACCGGTCGCCGCGTCCGAAGTAACCGGCGACGCCGGCGCGTCGTCGGCCATTTGCTCGAGCAACTGCCGGCCAAGCACGGGCAAATGCTCCAGCGATAGCGCCGGGCGCGATTGCGATAGCTGCTTCGCCAAAAACTCAGTCCGGCCGGCCGCGATGCTGTTGGCCACCCATCCGCCCCAGCCGTTGGCCGCCGTGTAGCACTGTGGGGGTTTGCCGTTGAGATCGAGGACCGTCCGCTCGCCTAACCGCGACAGCCGGCGCATTTCCACCGGGTCGTCGCTCAGGCACAGCACCCGAAACGGGCGGCGCGGCGAATACTTCAAGCCCGTCGAAAACGAAAAGTGTGTACGGCATTCGATCGGCAGTGCATTGAACAAGCCGGCCACCAGCCGCAGGGCGTGAGCGCCGCCGACAATGGCCAGCGCCGGCGACGCGATGGCGGCTTCGAGCAAGGCTGCCAGCCAGGTGACGCCCGGCTCGCCGCGAAGCTGAGCCAGCGCGGCCTGGTCGACGGCCGCCGCTCTGCCCACCAGCCGGAACGGCTCCAGCTCGTCGGGGATTCGGTCGTGTACCCGCACCGAGCCCTGCGCGAAGGCCGCATTGAGCAGCGCGAACGGATTGTTGGCAAACCGCAGCAGCCCTTCGGCGTCGACGACCAGGCATTGGGTATAGACCTTGGGTCCACCGCGAGCGCTATACTCCTGCCCTCCGGGCGTGGTCTTCGACACGCAAAAGCAGCCGCTGGGCAAAGGAAAAAAATTGACGCTCACGGCGTCGTCGCCCGTCGCCAGCAGCGAGTCGTGCGAGGGTCCCCAGGCCGACAGCTCGCGCAAGTCGGCCTCGTCGATGCCCGGACTATGAGCCACCAGTTGATATCCCTCGCGCCGGCTCGTCTCGGCCGAGGTAAAAATCGCTTGCTCGATCAACATTCAGAAGCCCCAATCATTCCACAAACCAACCCGATGCGCCAGCAATGCCCCCAATGCGATTGAGCCTCGCTGGCGCATCGGGTTGGTGTGAGATCTAATGCTTGACCTGCTGGACGAGCCACTCGAAGGGTTCGACAATGCCGCGCGGCTCGACGCGCAGCGGCACGCGGACCAGCCCGGCCCGGCTCTGACGATAGGCGCAGCCCCCGGCCACCCCCGAGGCGAAGAACCGGTAGTTGCGAAAACGCTCGCGACATTGCCGCCAGAAGCCCGGCGCGCGGGCCTCGGCGAACGCCGCCGGATCGACAAAACACTCTTCGCACTCGTCGGCCTTGGTCAAGACAAAGCCGATGGGGCGCCTGGCCCAGCCGTGCCTGGGCCGCTCGTCGATCTCGGCCAGATAACTCAGCAGCTTCATCGTGAAATAGTCTTGATCGAGCGAGCCGCTCTGCAGCTTCACCGCGTCGATCAGGATGAGCACGCCCGCACACTTCGACAGCAGCGGGTGAATGACGTCGTAGGTGTAGGGATGATCGACTTCTTCCAACAACGCCTCGCCGGCCAGGTCGGGCATGACCAGGTCGAGCGGCGACTTCAGCGACGTCGCGCGAATCTGGCAATGCACCCAGTTCCAGCGGTCGGGCTCGCTGGGCGTTTTGCTAGGAAACTCGCCCCGCGACAAGGCCGAGGCTGTCGATTGTTGCAGCGTGATCGAAAACGCGCCGCGGGCCAGCATCTGCAAGCGGTCGGGCTGGCGCGACAACATATCCATCAACATGCCCAGGTAGACGGTTTTGCCCGCCCCGCTGGCGCCGATGGTGGCCAACAGCCGCGGGCGAATCTTCTGGCTGGCCGCCTGATGTGCCAGCGCCATCGGCGCGAAGCATTGCCGGCAGAGTTCCGCGTCGTAGGTGTTGTCGGCCGCGCAAATATAGCAAGGGGCCTGGGCCGCGTAGTTCGCCACCAGCCGCAACGAATCGAGCGGTTGTACGCCTTCTTTGATCATGCCAAGGCTCCTTCGGCTTCCGCGAGCGCCGGTTCGTCGAGCGCGCCGGGGTGCGGCGCCACGTCGCACATTCCCAGCGCGCAACGGAAGCCAATGTTGTGTTTGCGGGCCAGCGGATTCTCGCCGCTTTCGAACTGGCAGGTGGCCTGGTTCTCGAAGTAGGTGTCGAACGCGCCGCCGCGAATGCTCTTCATCGGCACCGGCAGCGACAGCTCGTCGCCGTCGGCGGTGACCACGCCGAACGTGCCCGAGGTCCATTCCCAGACGTTGCCGATGAGTTGATAGACGCCCCCGACGCTGACGCCCGCGGCGTATTCGGTGACTGCCACCGCGTGCCCGGGGCCCGATCCCCAGAGATTGCAGCGTTGGCGATCCATGGTGTCGCCCCAGGGAAACTTGCGTTGCCACTGCTGTTCTTCCGAGAGCGGCACCGGCCAACTGCCAGCCTTGACCCACTCGGCCTCGCTGGGCAATCGCTTGCCGACCCAGCGGGCGTAGGCGGCGGCCTCGTACCAACTGACGCCCACCACCGGATGATTCGCCTCGCCTTTGGCAAACTTGCCGTGTTTCCAAAACCGCGGGCCGGGGTTGCCCGAGGCGTCGACAAAAT
>DASVHB010000121.1:0-5817 GCA_036379195.1 Pirellulales bacterium | reverse complement strand
ACCGGCAACGTCGAGCTTTCGGACCAGGGCGATCAGCTTTGGGAAGTCGAAGCCGATTGCATCGTGTCGCCCAGCGCCTCCGACGGGCAGTTGCTGGCGCTGATCAACGAGGCGAACCTGGGGGCGTGATGAGAGTGGCTGGTGGCTAGTGACTGGTGGCTGGGGCAGAGCCTTGGCGATGCCCCGGCCCTTAATGCGGAGTGCGGATTGCGGAATGAATGAGAGCGCGCAAGACGTGATGAACCACCAGCCACTAGCCACCAGTCACTAGCCACCATTTCAACCCACAAGGTACACCATGCCGCAAGCAAAAACTGAGCTTCATCCGCAGATCGTCGTCGGCGACAAGGTCGTGCAAATTGGCCCGCTCGATTGGGGCGACTTGCGGGCCGTCGTCGATGAATTCGCTCGCGCCGATCTGCCGCTGCCGTCGCTGGAGACGACCGGCCTGCGAGAGCAAATGAGGAAGCTCGCCGACGGCTCCAGCCCGCCCGGCGGATTGCCGCTGGCGGCTGTGGTCGAACTGGCCTTCGAGTTCGTCGCCGGCAATCTGCCGGTGCTCTATCAATGGGCGTTAAAACATCCGCCGCTGCTGACGGCGTTGGTGCGCGGAGCAAGCAACTTGAACGACGACGAAGTGCGTCAGCTCTCAGCGGGGCAGATGTTGCGCGTCGCCCGCGCGGCCTGGCGGGCGCTGGTGGCCGATGGATTCTTCGCGGAGGCCGCGGGTTTTTTCGGCGAACTGGTTGGCCTGCGGTTGACGGGCCAACCAGCCGTTCGACTCGATTCACCGGCGCCGCCTGCCGCGGACTTTGCCAGCGAATCGAGGTCGATATCGCCGCCGTTACCGGCTGGAGCTTGAGCGAACTGGAGCGCCTCACCGCTCGGCGCGTGCTGGAGTATGCCGCCGCGTGCCTGACTCGCGAAGCGATCGTGCTCGCCCGGCAGATGGATCTTGCGCTAATCTCTGCCGAGGCGTTGGCCGGCGGGGGGCGAGCTTTTCAGCGGTTGCAGAGACAGGTCCGCGGCATGTTGGCTGTTACCAACGCGGCGACCACGGTCGATCCACAAGAGCAGGCCGCCATTGCCGAAGTCGAGCGTGAGATCGCGGCGCAGTTTCCGTTTTATCGGGATGCGCGTCGGCTGGATGAGGTACACGATGCGGTGGGGCTGATGAGGTTGAAACACTGAATGCGGAATTCGGAGTGCGGAATGCGGAATGATTCCCAAATCCGCATTCCGAATTCCGCATTCCGAATTCCGCACTCGCAAGCACCGGGGCATCGTTACACTCTGCCCCGGCCACCAGCCATTAACCAACCATGCCCAACCCTTCCACCACCGTCACGTTCAGCGGCAATGGCTCGGTAACGCTGCGCGCCACCGCGCCCAACACCGACGCGCCGACCACCGTGCCCGGCGTCGTACACCGCACGCAAGGCGGCGGCCTGGTGTCGTATCAGGTCGGGCCGCAGTATTGGGAAGTGTCGCTCGTGTGTCAGGGGCTGACCGGCGCCCAGAAGGACGCGCTGAACACGTTCTTCGGCGCCAATTTCGCCTCGCCGTTCACCTACTCGGACGAGAACGGCAACAGTTTTACCGCGCGGTTTCTCGAACCCACGCTGCCGTTGAAGAAAGCGTATCGCGACTCGTGGGACGTCACCATTCGCCTGAACTTGTCGAGCGTGTTGAAGTAGCCCGGCGTCTCCAAAGGGGTAGGAACGGGTTTGCAATCGGCGTCTGTAGGGAACGCCCTCTGTGGCGTTCCGCAGCAGGCGAAATGACCTCAATTCGCAGTTCACGGAACGCCACGGAGGGCGTTCCCTACAGAGTATCACGAGGTTCGCGGCGCAGACGCGTTCCTGCACCTCGTCTCCAACCTAGGGTGGGACGCGTGAAGCGAGTCCCACCGTTTCTTGTAAGGGGATGGGGAGATGAAGAGGAGATGCGGAGATAAAAGACAAAGAATCAGCGAAGCACACCCTGCTTCGCTTATTTCATCCTTCATATCTTCTTATCCCCGCTTCATCTCCCCATCTCCTCCCACATAAACATCCAATCCGAGAATGGTGGGACTCGCTGCGCTCGGCCCACCCTACTTTGCTTCCAACACATTACCAATGACCAATACCACCTTCGACATTCTGGCGGGCCGCCTGTCGCTCGACGTGAGCGGGTTTTTGCGCGGGTTGCAAACCGCCGGGCAAGCCGCCGAGCGGTTCGTCGGCAACCTGTCGGGCTTCGGCGCGTCGCTGCGCGAGAGCACGGCGGCGGTCAACGGATTGTCGGCGGCGATTGGCCGCCAGTTCGCGCAGGCCAAAATCCAGCTCGAAGAGTTCACCACCGATTCGCGCGTCCAGCAATGGTTTGGCCTGGGCGGCGCGGCGGCGGGTCGCCAAGGCAACGGCTTGCTGAATGGCTTCGGCATGCCGGCCATGCAAGGGCCGTGGCGACTTTTTCAGCAGATCATGCAAGCGATCGGCCCAGGCGCCGGCATCGGCGCGGCCCTCGGCGGCACACAGAACGTGCAGGACCTGGTGAATCAGCATCAGCAAGCCGGCGATGCGCTGGGCGCGCTCGATCTGCAAATTCAGAATATCGAGGCCCGGCTCGCGCAATCGAAGTTTAACCTGAAGCAACTGTCGAACGAGCCGATGGCGGGCGGCGGACTGGGCGGATTTCCCGGCGTCGACAACTCGGCGTACTTTCTTACGCTCGACACGCCCCTGACCCGCGAAATCAAGAGCCTGACCGATACGCTCAATCAATTGCTGGCCGAGCGGAAAAAGCTGCCAGACGCCGCGCATCAGCCGCCAAAACTGGCTGCCGGCGGCGTGGTCGAGCGGCCCACGCTGGCCCTGGTGGGCGACGCCGGTCCCGAAGCGGTCATTCCGCTCAGCCAGTTGGAGCAATGGTTTGGCGACCCGGCCAAGATGTTTCGCTGGAATCAAAACGGTGTGATGGGCCAATGGCTCACCCAAGACGGGCTGGCAAGATTCGACGCGGCGTTCGAGCGCGCCAGCCAGTCGCTGACTTACGCCCTCGACCACGGCATCGCCGGCGCCCAGTCGCTGCTCGACCGTTGGTCGAGCGTGCAGCAGGCCGCCGAAAACACGCTCGGCTTCATGTATCAACATCGCCGAATCAACCTGCAACCCTTAGGCGGCGCCGGCGCGGCATACGATCGCTTCGCCACCAGCAGCTCGGTGCTGGGACAACTGCTGCACCCGACCGCGGCCTTCGCACCACAGATTGCCGTTCACTTGTACGGCGTCGACATCACGAACCCCGCCAATGGCCGCGTCATCGCGCGTGCGGTCTACGATCACTTCGTCGACGAAACCAAGCGCCGCGGTCTGGATGGCCTGGGCCGCGATCCGATTCGCAGCTTCTCGCAGAGCACACGCGGACCACTAACCCCCGCCGGCTTACCACAGTAAAGAAAGTGATGAGTGACGAGTGATGTGTGATGTGTGAAAAGAGACGAGATATCTCATCACTCATCACTCATCACTCGTCACTCATCACTTCCTCCCCCCATGCCCCGCACACTCACCGCCAACTTCCGCAACCTGGCCGCCAGCAAATCGGCCAGGCCCTATCAGGTGCTTGAGGTCGATTGGGGCGCGCCCACCGGCACAAGGTACTATCTCGATCGGCCCAGCAATTCGTTCGCTACGCAAGACAGCTTTCGCATTCCCGCGTCGGGCGTCGATGCCAACGTCAACGTCTTGCAGTGGCCGGCGTGCAGCCTGTCGATGAAAGAAGGTCAGATCGGCGCCACCGACCAGGCGCAGGTGGTGCTCGATGACGCCGCCGGGGCGATCACCGCCATTCTCAACACCGCCGACCAGCAGCGAAGGCTGGTCACGGTCTGGCGAATGTTCGACGATCCGTCGTGCGTTTGGGGCACGGACAACGCCGAGATTTTCACCGGCGTGCTCCGCCCATTCGATTGGACCGCCAGCAACAACCAACTCACGCTGAACATCGGCGATCTCGGGCCGCTCTTGGCCAAAAGCATTTCGTGCCCGGCCACCGCCGCGGTGTTTCCGAACATTCCGAATCAATATCAGGACAAAAACCTTCCGCTTTGCTGGGGCTACGCTCAACGTGTCGAAGCGGTGCTGGTCAGCCGACCGTGGTCGACGAGCATTACGCAATCGACCGACGGCAGCACGCCGGTCACCGTCGACATCGCCGACGATCCCGACAGCCTGGGCGTCGATGGCACCGGGCAGACCGGCTACCCGGCGTTTTTGGGTCTCGATTCGGTGATGGTCAAGTTTCACCAGTCGAGCTCGCCCGGCGACGTGCCGAGCACCGCCACGATCAGCAAAAACTGGGAGCCGACGCTGGCCACCGCCGTCGTGTTGGGCACGGTCGATGGCGCGAATCACCCGCGCATCATCATTCAAGACCAGCACATTCAACCGCTCGACGTGGGCGACACGCTCGACTCGATCGTCGCCGCCGGCGCCAACGTGCAGGTTTGCATGGCCAAGTACGGCATCTACGCCACCACGCTGGCCACCATCAACACGCAGTCGCCCTGGCCCGGCTGGTACGTGGTCGCGTTCAACGATCCCCAGAACATCATCGCCGCCAACCTGGAGATCGGCGATCAGATCAAGTTTCTCAAGAACGGTCAGCCGATGCGCGCCTGGCCCGTGGGCACGGTGCTGCGAGCGCTCGCGGGCAGCTATGTCTACATTGCCAACGCGCTGCCCAGCAAGAACGTGGCCCGGGTCGAGGGTTTCGGATCGGTCGCCGATCAGGCCGGCGCCAATCGCAAAGATTTTATTACGCTGGGCGCCTACAAATACACCTACCTCGCCGGCAGCGCCACGACCACCGTCGCCGGCACCAGCTTCAAGGTGAATCTGAACGACCACACCTGGAACAACCCGCCCGGCACGGGGCTGGGGCAGAACGTCACCAGCATCACGTTTGCGGGCAGCCCCAGAGACCTCGACAACACGCTCGACGACGATCGCATTTGGGTCACGCTCGAAGGCGTGGAAGACCGGGGCGACTCGACCGGCAACCTGATCGCCAACCCGGCCACGATCATTCTGCAATATCTGGAAAACACGCACCTGATGAACGTGGCCGCCGGCAGCATCAACGCGGCTTCGTTCACCGCGGCGGCCACGGCCTTGGCAGGCTATCAGTGCGGCTTCGCCCAGGTCGAAGCCGCCGACGGGCTGGCGCTGTTGCAACACATCGCCCAACTGTGTCACAGCTTTTTGTTCTTCGACCAGGGCCAGGCCAACCTGGTGGTGCTTTCCGACGCGGTAACGACCGTGCAGCACACGTTCGACACCACCGCCAACGACAACCTGTTGCAAGGTTCGCTGAGCCAGTCGGAAACGCCGGTCGACAGTATCGTCAACGACCTGACCTTCAAGTGGCGCGGCGCGTGGGACGACAAGACGGGCAACAAGCTGATGGACAGCAAAAACGTGAAGCTGACCAGCATCGCCGCGTTTGGCCGCATGGCCCGCGAGATCAACCCGGTCGATATTTTTTGGCGTCGAAGCGACGTGGCCGCCGAGCGCGATTGGTGGCTCGCACATCTCTCGAACATCTACCGCTACGTGCGCTTCACGGCCTTTCTCGACGCCCTGGTGCTGCAACCGGGCGATTGGATCAGCGTCACCTGGATCGACGGCGGCGGACGGAACCTGTTTGGCGGACCCAAAGCCATGCTGGTCACCCAGACCACCGACACCGGCAAAGACGGGCTGGTGCAGATCGAGGCCAGGTACGTGCAGTACAGCTACGAGTAGGGGACAGGGAATAGGGGACAGGGAA
>DASVHB010000120.1:0-16103 GCA_036379195.1 Pirellulales bacterium | reverse complement strand
CTCGCTGACGCTTCGGGTTAGTGTGGGCCCGGCTCCCGCAGTGCTTGACGGCATTAGTGTAATTATGTATATTACAGGTTGAGGCCGTGCATACCTCGACGCCCTGTTAAGCTAACCGGGACCACGCCGCCTGCGGCCTTGCAGCCGATTTTGCCCCCCGAAATGGTTCTTACCACCCCAACCCGAAAATCATTGGAAAAACGCCATGAATTCCTTAAGCCGCAAGCAGTTGCGCCGAAGCGCGAGTGCGAAAAAATGGTAAGCGCCGGCGGTTGGTGTGCCTGGCTACTCGGGGGCACAGTGGGCCAACTGCTTGAACCGAATGCACGCCGCCCTTCGCGTCAATCGCCCCTCGGCTTGAGCTTGATGTTCTTGAACCAGCAGTCGGCGCCGTGGTCTTGCAGGCCGAGGTAACCGCGCCGCGGATGGTCTTTGTACGCCACGTCGAATTTATGCGGCGTGCCGTCCGGGCGACGGTTCGGCTCGGTCCACTCGTCGAGGTCCATCTGGCTCACCCGCTCGCCATTCAGCACGACGCGAATGCGATTGTCGTCGCAGGTGATCTCGATGTGGTTCCACTGGCCGACCGGTTTTTGGGCGTTGCGCGTGGGTTTCACCAGATCGTAGATGGCGCCCGTATCATGAAAGCCGGCCGTTTGCGTATCGTCGATGGCGATTTCGATGCCGTTGAAGCCGACATCCTTGCCAGGCCGCGGCTTGAGCGGGAACGTGCGCACAAAAATGCCGCTGTTGCACTTGGGGCTGATTTTAAAGTCGAGCGCCAGGGTGAAGTCGTCCCAGATTTTCTCGTGGATCATCATATATCCGCCGCAGCGGTGCGGATTGATCGCGCCATCTTCGACGGGCCTTTTGCTCGGCGTCTCGCTGCTGGTAGTCCAGCCCGACAGCGTTTTGCCGTCGAACAGCAGCATCCAGCCGTCGCGCTTTTCGGCGTCGGTGAGATGATTGTCGGCGGCTTCATCGCCAGCGCGTGAACTCGCCGCGACCAACATCATGATTGCCGAGCACAGGGAAACGCGAACGTGTGACAATCGAGCCAACAGCGAGCCTGGCATGGTAGAACCTCCTTTGAAGGGCGACACGGCGAATAACTCACGGTTAGGGCGCCACGAGACGCCGGTGGTGTCGCAAAGTTGTGTTGTCGTCAATGGCCTGACGACCCGTGTGGCACAGCCGCCCTCGGCTGTGGCCCGGTCAACGCCGTCGTAGGCGGCGCATCACAGCCGGGGGCGGCTGTGCCGCATTATCCGAGCCAGCAACACAACTTTGCAACATCACTAGACGCCGGGCGGTGTAGCGAAGTTGAATTACTAGCGGACGAGAGACACAAACCCGAAGCGCAAGCGAGGCGGAAAACCCCGCCATTTCCTCGCTTGCGCTTCGGGTTGTTGTGGGTGAGCAACTCAGATTTGCAACACGACCAGACGCCGATGCGCCTTTGCGGATCGCGGCGAGTGGACTAAGATGAGCGGCTATGCCCGATTTGCGTAAAGACCCGATTGTCGGTCGCTGGGTGATTGTGGCCAAGAGCCGCGCCAAGCGGCCGCACAATTTTCAAAGCACGCCGCAGCTTGTGCCCGGTTCGTTCTGCCCGTTCTGCGAGGGACACGAAGCCTACACCCCGCCGGAGATTCTGGCGTATCGTTCCAACGGCTCGCCGGCCAATGGCGCCGGCTGGCGGGTACGCGTGGTGCCGAACAAGTTTCCCGCGCTGGAAATCGAAGGCGATCTGAACAAGCGCGGCGAGGGCATCTACGACATGATGCGCGGCGTCGGGGCGCACGAGGTCATCATCGAGTCGCCGCGGCATGTGCTCAGCACGTCGGACCTGCCGGAAGAAAACCTGGCCGAGGTGCTGTGGGTTTACCGCGAACGGCTGGTCGATCTGAAGCGCGATCCGCGGCTAGTCTACGGCATGTTGTTCAAAAACGTCGGAGCGGCGGCGGGGGCCTCGCTGGAGCACACCCATAGCCAGTTGATCGTCACGCCGATTGTGCCAATCACCGTGGGCGAGGAGCTGGCGGGCTCGCTCGAGTTCCACCGCTACCGCGGGCGGTGCGTCTTCTGCGACATGATCCAGCAAGAACTGGCCGGCGAAAAACGCATCGTGCTCGACACGCCGGGCTTTGTGGCGTTTTGCCCCTTCGCCAGCCGCTTTCCGTTCGAGACCTGGGTGCTGCCCAAGCCGCACGCCAGCCATTTTGAGAATGTCGAGCGGCACACCGTCGACGAGCTGGCCCGCGTGCTGCGGCAGGTGATCGGCAACATTGAAACGGCGGTCGATCGGTCGGGCTACAACTATATCGTACACACCGCCCCGTTTGACACGCCCGAGCTAGGCCACTATCACTGGCACATCGAGATCATTCCGCGGCTGACGCAGACTGCGGGGTTTGAGTGGGGCAGCGGGTTTTACATCAACCCGGTGCCACCGGAAGAGGCCGCGGCGTTTTTGCGCGACGTCGAGATCGAATCGCACGTGCCGCGGAGCCTGCCGATTAAGTAAAGTGGCGAAAGTTTGCCGTCGATATCATACCTAGATGTTTGCCCCTAGACCGGGCAATTGCCCACCGTTTGTGGTCTTTCGCTCCGCGAAAGAAACGCCAGCTACCGGTCGGACGAGCGCCGCCCGCCAAGAGCCACATAGTGGGCAATGCCCACCCTACACACCGCATGCCATTCCGCCCGAGGCGGGATGACGTGGGTTCGCAGTTCGCGGAACGCCACAGAGGGCGTTCCCTACATACCATTCCCTTGTTCGCTGCTCCCTCGATGACGCACACCATCCGATTCGTCCTGGCGCTACACAACCATCAGCCGATCGGGAACTTCACGGGAGTTTTTGAGCAGGCCTATCAAGAGAGCTACCGCCCGTTTCTCGATGTTTTCGAGCGTTATCCCACGCTCAAGCTGTCGCTGCACACCAGCGGCTCGCTAATGGAGTGGATCGCGGCGGCACATCCGGAGTACCTCGACCGGCTGGCCGAGTTGGTGAGCACAGGCCGGCTGGAGATCATCGGCGGGGCCTATTATGAGCCGATTTTGGCGATGATTCCCCGCCGCGACCGCGTGGGGCAGATTACCAGCTACACGCGGTGGCTCGAGCACCGGCTCGATACCAAGGTGCGCGGCCTGTGGGTGCCCGAGCGTGTGTGGGAACAAGCGTTCGTCAGCGATCTGGCCGAGGCGGGCATTCAATACACCGTGCTCGATGATTTTCATTTCAAAAACGCCGGCCTGACGCAAGCCCAGCTCGACGGCTATTACGTGACCGAAGACGACGGGCAGTTGCTGGCCGTGTTTCCGGGCAGCGAGCGGCTGCGGTATTTGATTCCCTTCGCTTCGCCCCAGGAGACGATCGACCATCTGCGATGGATGGCTGGTCAGCGGCCCGGCGCCGTGGTGGTGTTTGGCGACGACGGCGAAAAATTTGGCACCTGGCCCGAAACGCATACGCATGTTTACACCAACGGTTGGCTGACGCAGTTCTTTGATCTGCTGGTGGCCAACGAAAGCTGGATCAAAATCACGACGCTGGGCGAAGCGGTCGACAACGTGCCGCCGCTGGGCAAGGTTTACCTGCCTGATAGCAGTTATCGCGAGATGACCGAATGGGCTTTGCCCACCGAGCAGCTTGTCGAGTATGAGCGGCTCAAGCACGAGTTTGAGCACGACCCGCGCTGGCCCGCGCTGTCGCAGTTCGTCAAGGGCGGCTTTTGGCGGAACTTCAAAGCCAAGTATCCCGAAAGCGACGAAATGTACACTCGCATGCTCATGGTCAGCCAAAAGCTGCACGCCGCGAGCGAGGCCGGGCACGACGCCGAACTGGTGTCGGCGGCCCGCACCGAGCTGTATCGCGGCCAGTGCAACTGCAGCTACTGGCACGGCGCGTTCGGCGGCATTTATCTGCCGCACCTGCGTAACGCCGTTTACAATCATTTGATCGCGGCCGACAACCTGCTCGACCGCGCCGCCGAGCGCACCGAGCCGTGGATTGAAGCCACGCCGGGCGACTTTAACCTCGACGCGCGGCAAGAGGTCTTTTTGGCCAACGACAAACTGGCCATGCTCTTCGCGCCGTATCGCGGCGGCATGCTATACGAACTCGACGTGCGTTCGATCTGCCTGAATTTGCTGGCTAGCCTGGCCCGCCGGCCCGAAGCCTACCATCGCAAAGTCTTGGCCGGGGCGGCCGACGGCAACGGCCATGTCTCGAGTATCCACGAGCGGATCGTCTTCAAGCAGCCGGGACTCGACGCCCGAGTGCAATACGACGCCTGGCCCCGCAAGAGCCTGCTCGATCACTTTTTCGATCACGAAACTTCGCTGGCGGCGGTGGCTGGTGGTGGGGCCACCGAGCGCGGCGACTTTTTGCTGGCGCCCTATGAAGCCCGCGTGCGTCGCAGCACCGGCCGCATTCAGGTGCAGATGTCGCGGCAGGGCTCGGCCTGGGGGCACTCCGTCAAGCTCACCAAGGCGGTGACGCTTTGCTCGGGCAGTGCGGCGCTGGAGATTGCTTATCTCTTGGAGGGCCTGCCACCGGGACAACACTGCCACTTCGGCATCGAATTCAATTTTGCCGGCCTGCCCGCCAACTGCGACGATCGCTACTTTCACGACGGCGAGCGGCATCGGCTTGGGCATCTCGGCGAGCGGCTCGATCTGCACCAGACCAGCGCATTGGCGCTGTTCGACGAGTGGCTGGGGATCGAGCTCACCTTGCGATCGAGCTGTCCCGGCTCGATTTGGACGTTCCCCATCGAGACGGTCAGCCAGTCGGAAGGCGGCTTCGAGCTGGTGCATCAGTCGGTGGCGGTCTTGCCGCACTGGTACATTCAGGCCGACGCCGACGGCCGCTGGAGCGTGACGATGCATCTTTCGATCGACACCTCGCTGGCCGAAAGCCGCATGGAGCACGCCGCGCTGGCGGTGGCTCACTAGGCGCTTCTGGCAGCCCGGCGCTTTAGCACGTCTTTATTGTCGCTTGAGGGATCATTCCGGCGGCAGCGATGGCCATCTTGTTTGCCTTCGGCGCAGTTCGTTACATTGATGATTGGGACGACGCCGGACGGCTCTGGTGGTCTGCCAGACCGACGACGTTCGCCGCCAGAGCGGCGCACTGCGTTTGCTGGGCAACTGAATCTGGGGAACAAGCAAATCGTCATGGCTCGCCGTCTTTCGCTGTTGGCATGTTCGCTCGTCTGCTGGTTCGTTTATTGCGAATCGATCGCCGGCAAGCCAAAGGATGGCAAGGCCGCCCCCGAACCGGTTGATTACCGGTCGGAACATTTTTATCTGCACACCGATCTGTCGGCCGCCGAAGCCCAAGAGCTGCTCGAGCGCTTGGAAACGATGCTCGATTTGATCTCGACCTATTGGGCCCGCCCGTGCTTGGGCATCATTGAATGCTATGTGGTGGCCGATATGGCTCATTGGCCGGCGGGCATGATTCCCGAGGAAGGCATCGCTCACATCAAAGCCGGGGCTGGCGTAACCATCGTCACGACCTTATCGAGCGGCGGCCAGTCGCTCTCGCGGTCGGTGGTCTATTCGGTCGCCGATCGCGGCACGCCGCAACACGAGGCCGTCCACGCCTACTGTGGTCAGACGTTCGGCACGACCGGGCCGGTTTGGTATAGCGAAGGCATGGCCGAGATGGGTCAATACTGGCGCAAGGGCGACACGAGCGTGCAGATTCACGAAGGCGTGCTCGATTACCTGCGGTCGAGCACTCCCAAGAGCATCGACGAAATCGTCCATGCCGAGGAGTTCACCGGCGACTCGTGGCAGAACTATGCCTGGCGCTGGGCGCTGTGTCATCTGCTGGCTTACAACACGAACTACGCCAGCCGCTTTCGGCCGCTGGGTTTGGCGTTTTTAAAAAAAGAGCCGACCTCCTTCGAGGAAGCTTATGGCGACATGACCCGTGAGATCGAGTTTGAGTACCATTTTTTCTTGAGCCATCTCGATCAAGGGTTCCGCAACGACCTCTGTAGCTGGGACTGGAATCGCAAATTTCGCGCGCCCAAAGGCAGCGCGGCGCTGACCTCGAAGATCAAAGCCGATCATGGCTGGCAACCCTCGGGCGCCATCGTCGCCGCGGGCGCCAACTACCACTGCAAAGCGACAGGCTCCTGGCAAACCGCCAAAGACGCGCCGCCACGGTCGGCCGATGGCGTTGAACGTGAGTCGCGCAGTCGCAATCCTCAAACGGGCGGTGAAACCGAAGACGATGCTGATGAGGCCAGCGAAGGCGAAAAAGGCGATGCCATCGACGATGCCGACGGGCGACTGATGGGCGTCGTTTTAATCGATGACGATGAGAACTATCGGCTCAGCGAGCCTTTCGAACTTGGCGGCGATGCGACGTTCACCGCCCCAGCCGACGGCAAGCTGTATTTGCGCTGCCGCGACTCGTGGGGCAAGTTGGCCGACAATAAGGGCACGTTGACCATAAAGATCAAGGCAAAACGCAACTAAAATTACGATTCAAGGCACCAAGGCGGGATCGTAATAAAACGCTTCGGGCGGCACGATGTGCAGGTCGGACACGTCTTTCAAAGCCCAGCGCAGGCAGATGTCGGCGGTCACCTGATAGTCGTTGTATTCCACGACGAACGGCTGCAACTCGCCGGTCAGGTCGACTTCGTTGGTCTGATCGCCCGCCCCTTGCCCCCAGCGGTCGATTACCCATTTGCCGGCAATCCGCACGCGCACGCTATCGTCGGCGTTGGCCCGGACGACGTACTTACCCGCCGCGGGCGGCCTGATCCAGCCCGTCCAGCGCACCGAGAAATTGTCTCCGGGCACGCTGGGATCAGGCGAGCCAAAGCCAAAGTTGGCGCAAATCTGCCGCTCGACGCGGCGGCTGCGGAACTGCTGGAAATCGGCGCCGTCGAAGATGGCCATGTCGAGGCCGGACGCCAAACGGGCCGGGCTGATGCTCGTCGCCGACTGCTTCTCGAGAGCGGCTTTCGCGGTTAACCGATCGACCGTGAGTGCTTCGCTTGGCAAACCGCGGTCGTACCAATACTTGGCTTGAAGTTCGCATTCGGTGCGCAGCGTGGCGGACTGCGCCAGGGCCGTGGCGAGCCAGGCGTCGGCAAGCGCCGCGCGTTGACGCGGGTCTTTCCCGGCGCCGGCCTCGAGCTGCGCGATCTTGGCCAGACGTTCGTCCTGCGAGCGAGACAAGAGCGGCAGCCCCCGCGACCATTGCCCCCGAACCACGCAGAGATACAGCCCGGCCGCGCGGTTCGCCTCGGCGTCGTCGGGCTGTTCGCGCAGGCGCGACCGCGCCTCTTCAAACGCCGCTTGTTGCTCTTGCCGGCGGCGGACCGACACCTGCCGCCGCTCGGCGGCGCCGGCCAGCTCGTGATTGCGAGCACGGCGGGCAGCCGAGGCGGCCAGCGATGCCAGCTTGCGAGCTTCGTCCAAACGGTCTTCGTCGAGCGCACGATCGGTGAGCAGCAGCGAAAACATCGCGATCGTCGCGACCTGCGCCGGCTGACGCACCTTCTGCAACGCCGCGCCGGCGACGTTGAGCTTTTCCGGGATCGCATCGATTTGGTACTCGCGACCGAGCTGCTCGACGGCTTCGCAGGCCATGGCCGCATCGCCGAACGCCGCCGCTCGTTGGCTCGCCTCGCGCAGCAGCGCATAGCGCTGCGCCGGCGCATCGGTGGTTTGCAGACCGGTCTCATAGATTTTGCGGGCCAGCGACAAGCGATCGGCGATCTTTTTGGCGGTCTTCCATTGCGGAGCAAAGGTGGCCTCGACCTTTTGCTCCGCCGCGGCCAGCTTGTCGCCGCTCGGAACCGGCAAGCGGGGATCCGCCGCAACCGAGGGTTGATCGAGCAGATCGGCCAACGATCGCTGTTTTTTGGCAGGCGTCGGCGCCGCGGGGGCTGGCGCCGCGTCGGGCGCCGAAAGCGTCAGCCGCGTGATGCGGAACGAATGATCCCAACAACGCAAAAACGGTCGCCGATCGTCGGGCATCATCGAACTGTGCGGCAAGCTGAGCGATCGCGGGTCGCCTTGCCAGGAAATGACCGGCGTGCCATTGCACGCCACGTCTACTTGGTTCTTCAGCACCGTGCAGACGATCGTATTCACGCCGTCGTCGCGAAGCACTTTGCCCTGGCGCGTTGTCGCATTTTGATCGCTCCCTTTTCCGTCAACGTTTTGCATTCCACTCGTCGCGCCGTTCCAACCGTCAAGAGCGACCTCCACCTGTCGACCGCCGACGATGGCGCCCTCGGCGCGTTGGGCGCCCACAACAAGCCCCAGAACGACGTCTCGGTTGCCAATCGCCTCGATGGTGAGTGTGTATTCTTCGGGCGGAATGATCGGCAGTTGCATCCGTGCCCATTGGGTGGCCGGTGCGATCAACGTGCCGCCTTCTTTTTTCCAATCGCCGTACACAACATCGCGAGGAAGATCGATTCGCTTGAGCACATCGACCGGCCCGGCCAGGTCGGTGGCTATCGTCGGTGGTTCGGGCGGCAGCGGCCGAAGCTCATACTTGCTGATCCGGTATTCGGTGTTCCAAGCATTCACGAGCAGGCACATCGCATCGGGCGTGTTCAGATGCGGCTCGAGCGAAAGCCGTTGAGCGTCGCCGTGCCAGTCCACCAGCACACGGTCACCGCACGTGACGCGCACGCTGTTAGAATGCGCAACGCAGATGACTTCTTTCGGCTGCTCATCGCTGAATACCCTGCCTGGTTTGATGGTGCAATTGCGGTCGGTGTTCTCTCCGTCAATCCGCTGCATGCCCGACTGCGTTCCGTTGAAGCGGTCCAGGGCGATTGCTGTCTGACGGCCATCGATAAGCAGGCCGATCGAGAGCGAGTCGTTGCCCGAGATGCGCGCGGCAGTCAAGCGCAGTTCGTAATCTTCCGGCGGCGAAACCGGCACTTGCAACCGCACTTCTCCGCCGATCGGCGACAGCAACCCTTCGTCGGTCAATCGCCAATCGCCGGCGACGGCGTCACGCTCGGGATCGATGAGCTTGAGCAAATCGACGACTTCGCCCGAAGCAGCCGGCGCCGCGTGAGATGATTCCGGGCGAAGAGGCGCCACATCAAGCCGCGTAATGCGCCACGGTTTTCCCAAGCCGCGTATGACGATGGCCGGGCCGTCGGCCGCTTGCGCTTCGGCCGGCGCCGACAAGCTGGCCGGATCGCCGCGCCAGTCGATGGCCACCCGCCCATTGCAGGTGACCCGAATGCTCGAGCGCCGCACGGCGCAGCGCACGATGGTCGCTTGTCCCGCTTCAAAGACCGCGCCCTGGTGCGTCGTGGTGTTTTGGTTGCCCGCCGCGCCATCGACATTCTGCAACGCGCAGATCGAGCTTGACCAACCGTCCAAGACCACTTGCACCTGGCGATCACCGATCGGCAAGGTGATGGCGACATTGTCGGGCCGCGGCGACGCGTCGATGTCGGCGGTGAGCAAGTATTCCTCCGGCATGGGGGCATGGATCGCGAGATTGCCCGGCTCATGGTCGGGCCCGGCCAGCGCGGTTGCGTCTTTGCTCCAGGCCCCGCCGGTCGCTTCACGGGAAGCATCGGCGCGCGCGATCAAATCGATGGGCTTGCCCTTGGCGGCCGCGGGACGGGCGTCGAGCGCCAGCACCTGCGAATCCCAGGCGTGGGCAACGAACTCTCCGTCGGGGGTGCGATAGCGCACGAAGAGCGCCTTTCGTTCGCCCGGCGCAGGATCAGCCTGCGCCGCCAACTCGACGCGGACGGTCAGGCGATCGTCATGCACCCAACGGAGGAGACGAGGTAAAACATCGATCCAGGTCGCCCCGGCTCCGTACCGTGCTTCGATGACCTCCAATCCCCCGGCCGATGGCTCGCCCGCTCCCGGCAGACGGCCGTCCAGATAAATAAAACCCGTGTCGGCAACATGCAACGTGCCGGGTTCACCGGCGGCGCGATACTCGATTCGCACGTGCTTAGGCAAGCCGTATTCAGGGTCGCGGACATCTTGAAAAAAACTGCCCCAGGCCGTGGCCAACAGCCGCTCATCGTTGACCATCGACCGCACGCGCTCGGTGATGTCGACCCAGCGCTCGCCCGCCCCCCACTCGGCGTTGACGATTTCGAGCTTTGGCTGCGGCGCTGATCCGGCGGCTTCATGGGACGACGCCGCGCCAGCCGACGCCGGCGCGGCTTGCTCGATCGCCTCGCCACGGATGGGCTGATCGGCAGACTGCGCTTGATCTGCGAGCGGCTGAAGGCTGCGCGGCCCCCCGCGCAGCGCCAAGACCACGGCGGCCACCGCCAACAGGCAGCCGCCAACGATCGCAACAGGCAGGATCGGCGGTTTCTTGTTCCGCTTCCGCGGCGTGAGAGATGGGCGCCGTTGCTTGAGTGCCTCAGGCGGCGCCACCGCAAAGCCGCTGACAGGGATTGGCCGATGGCCGGGCGATGCCGCATTCAGGAGACCTTCGGTCGAAGCGGGCGGAGTGGTCGGAGGCCGCTCCCCCGCGGCGGGATTCCGGAAACCTTCGGTCCGAGCGGGCGGAGTGGTCGGAGGCCGCTCCACGACGGCGGGATTCGTGAAACTCACGGTTGGCGAAGGTGAAGCGGTCGGAGGCTGCTCCACAACGGCCCGCAAGTCGCGATCATAGTCGGCCTTCTTCGTCGGATTGAGCAGGCAGACTCTGGCGGCGGAAATCTCGTTGAGCAACTTTTGCGAGATCGCCGAGCGCGGCCCTGTTTGAAAGGTGCGCACATGCGCCATCTGCCGGTCGGCGGCGTTCGAGATGGTGTCTGGGTCGTCTTCGAACCGGCCGATGCCCAGCAGCCGATAGTGATCGGGCGGCTGCTCGGCGGGCGGTATGCCCAGCCATTTGCGATAAGGATCGAAGGGTTCTGCCATTGGTGGGCGGTCGACTGCGGCTCGTATAAAAATGGTTCGCCGCGCTCGCCGCGATTCATTATAATGGCATATGTGGCCGAGTAACACCTTGCAACTTGCGGCCAGTGCGTCGAATCATTCCGGTGATGACAATGTCTAACGAGCTTATCCACGACCGGGGGCGCGGTCCAGAAATCATCGGAACGCGCATCACCGTTTACAACTTGCTTCCCTACTTCATCGATCAAACGGTGACAGAGGAATACATCACGAAGCTTTATAGCTTGACTGCGGAACAAGTCGCCGCAGCACGCGCCTATATTCTCAATAACCCCGATACTGTCTTGGCGACGCATCTCAAAATTGAGGAGCGGATCGCTGCAGGTAATCCGCCGGAAGTGGTGGAACAGGCCAAGCGCACGCACGAGCGCTTGTTGAAGTTCAAAGAGCGGCTCGAAAAAAAGGCCGAAAGCGATCGTCAGGAAGAGTTGGCCGACGCCGCGACGGATCACGCTGGCAGGTCGCAACTTCCGGCGTTCCGCGAATGGGTGCTACAGCAGAATTCTCCGGAGCCTTCCTGACGTGCGCGGGCTCCTAGCGGATGCAATCGCTGATAAGAGGAGATTCGAGAAGGTGGCCGATTATCGAAAGCGGGTGGCAGCCGATGTTGCCGACTTGCTAGTTGGCATTCTCGACGGCGAGTTCTGCGATCGCGGCCGCATATACGTGCCGCGCTGACGTGGCGAGGCGGCCCTCTCAATTCACTCGCCTTGGTTGCAGCTATCGTTATAATGGTTATCGCATGACCACAACATTTCGCTGCTCGGCCTAGGAGAGAGCATGGAGCGTTCTGATTTCGCGGCGCGGTTTGGCAAGTTCGCCCTGGTGACGGGGGCGTCGCTGGCTCTGATCGTCGTCGCCGGCTTGCTGGTCAGCATGAAGCGCGACGAAGATCGCCTGCGGCGGCTCGAAGCCAGGTTGGCCTCTCAGGCAGCCGCCACACCAGAGGCCGAGCTGCCGACAGCCACTGCCGCGGCCGACGAGGTTGCCGCGGCGGATGAGGCGAAGCCACAAGCAGTCGCAAGCGAAGATCATCAGGCGCCACGCGAGGCGGAAATCGCTCGCCCGCCACAATCTGCTAAGCCGCTTACGGCGACACCGCGGAATGTCGCCTTGCAGGCTCCGAACATCGCTGAAACGTCATCGCGTTTGCCGGCCGCTGGCGACGACCATTCCACCGGCGACGCCTACTCGCTGCCCTCGGCGGCGACGGAGTTGGAAGCCCCCGGCGCCGCGTTTGCGTCGTGGTTTTCCAGCACCGAGCTAGGCGGCCTGCCGCAAGAGTTGCAGCCCAAGGTCTGCGCGGCCGACCGTTCGCTGGGCACGGTGCTGACGTGGAGCAAATCGCCCGAAGAGGCCGAGGCCACGGCCCGCCGCGAGCGGAAGCTGGTGTTTCTGATCCACGTTTCCGGCAACTTCGAGGACGCCGGGTTTACGTGAAACAACGCCCAGGCATTCAGGGCGGGCGCCCTGTCGGACCCGCGCGTCGGCGCGTATTTGAGCGAACATTTCGTGGCGGCCCACCAGCAAGTGGGCAGCTTTGAAGTAGTCAACAACTTCGGAGCCTTGCGCAAAAACGGCGGAAACGTGGCCAGCTATTTCTGCACGCCCGACGGCCGGGTGATCGACGCCGTGGCCGGCCCGGTCGCGGCAGATCAACTGCTGGCCGAAGCCAAGTGGGCCGTCGATGCCTACGAGAAAGCCGGGCCGCCCTCGGCCGGGCAATCTCAGGCCCAGAACCTCGCTCAGGCACATCGCCAGGCGGCCGAAGATCTGGCGATTGGCTCAGCGGGGCGGCGCGGCTCATCGCAGCGAATTCACCAATTGCTCGCCGACCATGCGCTGCCGCCGCTCAACGAAGTTTATCAGGAGATCTTCGAGCAAATCTTGGGGCAGCGGGTCACTCCACCCTCGAACGAGACCGTGCAGGCGCAGTTCGCCTTCGAAGCGGCCAAACGCAGCGAGCTGCCCGTGCTGCTGGTGCTCTACAAAGACGGCGGCCACGCCGGCATCGAGCGCGATTGGCAGCAGGTGCTTGCGCGCGATCAGGCGGCGTCGGCGCGGTTGAAATCGTTGGCAGAGTGCTACGTGGTGGTGATGCTGCAACTCGACTTGCTGCCGGCGCTCTCGCAACATCTGGGTGTTCGGCCATTCGCCGCTCCCGACGGCGGCGCGCCGTTGTTCGTGGTGACCCGCAGCAACGGGCGGCAGCTTGGCGCCGTCACCACTTGGGACAAGCTCGACGAGCTAGTTCGCCTGATGGGCCAGGGTTTGCTGCAAGAAGCCAAGGAGCACCCGCGCCGCAAAGCTCAGCTTGCGCGGCTGCACGAGCTGCTCGACGCGATCGATGGCTCGCTTGGCGACCAGGTGCAGCGCTTGCTGAAAACCGCTCGGGAAGAGACCACATGAGATTTCGGGCCGCTGTCTGCGTTTTGGTGGCGCTGGCGGCGATGCGCCCAGCGTCTGCCGCCGAGCTGCCCGGCCCCGAGATTTACAACATTCAGCCTGATGAAGCCGCGGCCGGCGACGTGGTGCGAATCACGGGCGACCACCTGGGCGAGACGCGCGACGTGGTTTTTTGCGTGGGCGCGACCACCAAGCGGGCGTCGTTCGAGGTGGTGTCTGACCGCGATTTGGACGTGGTCGTGCCCGACTATTTTCTGCCGGGACGCATGGCGACCGTGGCCGTCATCACGCCGCGCGGGGCGACGGTGGGCATGCCGCCCACGGTGGTCACGGTCGATGGTTCGCGCCGCCAGCACCCGCAAACGGCGCCGTTTTATCACGTGCTGGAAGACGGCATTCTTAACGCCGCCGGGGGCGTTACGCTGGTCGAGAGCCGCGGCACGCTGCGGCTGGCCACCACGCCGGGCCTGGTATTGCTGAAGAAAGAGGCGCTTCTCGACAAGTATACCAACCCGCTCGGTCTGGTGCTGTTTGAGCCGGGTGCCGTGTTTGGCGACTTGTTTGGCCACTACGTGATGAACACCGACGAACCGCTGGTGACGCGCGTGCCGGTGCGCTCAATCTCGGCGAGTCTGGGCATCGAGCCGTTTCTGTTCAAGGCGCCGCCACAGGCCGAGGGCAATACCACGGGGCCGCCTAAGATTCAGTCGATCGTGCCGCCGGTGGCGACCTATGGCGGTGTGATCTCGCTACGCGGACACGGGTTTTTTGGCACCCGCGAAGTGTTGTTCAGCAACGGCTTGCACGTGCCCGTCAAAGAGGCGGGGTTTCAGATCGTGTCTGACGAAGAGCTGCGCGTGGTCGTGCCCGACGCGCGCATGCCGTATCAGTGGGAACTGTTCATCGTCGTGGTGAACGACGAGGGGGCGACGGTCACGCTTCCGCCGCGCAGTCGGACGCTTTGGAGCTTCAGCGGCAGCCATCGCGAGAACAAGGCGTTCTATTGGCAAAACGAAAACGAGTGCCGCAAATCGACCGGCGGCAATTTGTTCTGGATCGACGCCGACCAGGTGGTGAGTCAGACCGGCGGTCTGGTGTTCGTCCGCAACGGCGGGCGTTACGCCTCCAGCGGCGCCGGCCAATTGTTTTACGAACCCGATGCGATCGTGCCCGAGCAAGTCAAGAAGAGCAAGTCTTCCCGCGAGGTGCGCTCTCTGGCGCCCAGCACCGTGCCCTTGATGTTCACCACGCTCGATCTGCGCGCGCCCGGCGCTCGCGCGTTGCAGCACCTGGCCGACGAGCGCCGCGTTTCGGCCCGCGGCCTGAACGCCCGACATCCGCGGCGAGCGAAGAAAGAGAAATAGGCCAGTTCGTCACCGAAGAATTGGCGATTTTTCAGACGATCCTGACATCAACCCGACGCGCCAGCGAGGCGGCGACATGCATTCCTGAGTTTGCCTCGCTTGCGCTTCGGGTTCGTGTGACTTCACTACGGCTTCTTCAGCTCACGGGCCTGGCGCACCAACCGCACAAACTCGGAGCGATAGCCATTGGCGTCGTGGGTGAGGCCGGGCTGGGCGAGTTCGAGCACCATGTCGTAAGTCGCCTCGCCGCGATACGCAGACCCGCGCAGCAACATGCCAAAGGCCGCCACCGCCGACGCGAACTGCAAATCGCCGCTGGCCGCGGCATCCGGTTTCGCCTGGCCGGCGACCACGTGCTCAAGCAATCGGCTCTCGTCGCCGTCGGGTTCCTTATAGCGCAGCTTGATCGTGGCCAGCTCGTCGCTGGCGACGGCCGGAACAAGCGGTTTGCTGGGCTGGTATTTCAGCGGACGGGCGCCGGCAACCGCTCCATCGCTCGGCGAAAGCTCGTAGAGCGCCGTGACCGTATGCCCGGCGCCCACGTCGCCGGCGTCCTTGCGGTCGTCGTTAAAATCCTGGTGGGCCAAAATGCGGTCTTCGTAGCCGATCAAGCGAAACTCGCCCACCTGGGCCGGGTTGAACTCGATCTGCAGCTTCACGTCTTTGGCGATCGTGACCAGCGTGCCCGAAAGCTGCTCGACCAGCACCTTGCGGGCTTCCGCCAGCGTGTCGATGTAGGCGTAGTTGCCGTTGCCCTTGTCGGCCAGCTTTTCGAGCGTCGAGTCTTTGAGATTGCCGACGCCAAAGCCCAGCGCGCTCAGAAAGACGCCGCTCTTGGCTTTCTCTTCGATCAGCCGCACGAGTTCGTCGTGGCTGGTCAGACCGACGTTAAAATCGCCGTCGGTGGCCAGGATCACCCGGTTGGTGCCGCCCTTGATGAAACGGCTTTGGGCCACATCGTAGGCCATTTGCAGACCTTGGCCGCCGTTGGTCGAGCCATTGGCGATCAGCCCGGCGATGGCCGCGTGAATCGCTTGCCTGTTGTCGCCGTTGGTCGAAGGCAGCACCAGCCCCGAGTTGCCGGCATAAACCACAATCGCCACGCGGTCGTTCTCCGTCAGCTTGTCGGTGAGCAACTGCATGGCTTCTTTGACCAGCGGCAGCTTGTTGGGCGCCTCCATCGAGCCGGAGACATCGAGCAGAAACACCAGGTTGCTCGCCGGGCGACGTTCGGCCGCCACGTCGCGCCCTTTCAGCCCGATGCGCAGCAACCGGTGCTCGGCGTTCCACGGGCAGCGGGCCGCCTCGGTAGTCACGGAAAACGGCGAGGGGCCATCGGGATGCGGATAGTCGTAGTGAAAGTAGTTGATCATTTCCTCGATC
>DASVHB010000119.1:0-4641 GCA_036379195.1 Pirellulales bacterium | reverse complement strand
GCTGCGCGGATCGATGGTGGGACGCACTTCGCCATGCAGGTGCGGGTGCAGGGCGGTATCGGGCACCGTTTTGCCGTCGGCGCTGCGGCGACCGCGCGAGCAGCCGCGGCGGCTCGGCCGCTGGTTCCACTGGCGGCTCAGAAGATTCCAAGCGCGGTTGGCCTCGTGCGCTTGATAGGCCAGCCACATCGACTCGCGGCTGGTGCCGGGACATATCTGAAACACGTCGCGATTGCGGTCGTTGTTGTGGGCCACCATGTCGAGCACATACAGGCCCTGCACGCGGGTGCGTGAGAGATCGCGCGGTCGTCCCGTGGGCAAGTGCAAGTTGAGCGTGCCCTCGACCAGGCACTGCGCCAGGTGCCGCGCCCCCAGGCAGTCGGAGGGGAATTCCTCGCCCGTCAGGTGCACCAGCCAAACATCGCAGGCCAGTTGGCCGGCGCGGCTCAGGTCGAGAAACACCGGCGCGCCGAGCATCAGGGCCGCCGTGGCCGAGTGGTTGTCGTCGGCCCCGGCCGCCGCCAGCCGCGGCCCATGCCCGCCGTGCGTGTAGCCGTAGACATCTTCCATGTAGGCGGTGTCGTAGTGGTCGGCCATGATGACGGCGCGGCTGCGGTCTCGGCCGGGAATCACCACCATTAAGTCGCGTTCATAAGTGGTTTGTTGCTGGTTCTTCGACCAGCCGTCCGACCAATTGAATGAGAAATCGGTTGTCCAGAAGAACGGCAACTCGCCGACGAGGGCTTTTTTGCTCATCTGCTTGCGTTCAACCAACCGCCGGTAGTACTGGAGCAAATAATCGCCCAGCGCTTCAAGGTCGCGGTCCTCGTGTACCAGCCGCTTGCGTGTCTTGCGGTCGCGCACACAGTCGGCGTTGTCTTTGTTCACATAGCGCCCGGCGGCCAGGTTGTAGATGGTGCGCCAATAAGCCGTCTCGAACGATCGCCGTGCGGTGCGGTCGAAGGTGATCGCCTCGGGAGTGGCGGCGGCACGAGCTTTCTTCGGCCTCTTCCGGGTGTTTAGATCGCCGGCTTGAGCGGAATCGGCTTCGAGGCACTGGCGCAGCGTCTCGACCAACGCCGCGGCGGCCTTGGCGTCGCTCGATCGGGCGGGAAGCGACTCGAGCCAGTCGTCAAGATTCTCTTCCTTAGCCAACGTGAGCAACTGCCGGGCAAACGCGCGTGGCAGCGGCCGCCGACCGAACAGCTCCCATGCTTCGAGCAGCTTGCGAACGTTGATCGCGGTGACGCAGTAATGCTGGTCGTGTTCGTGGTCGAAAATCTCGATCGCCGCCTGATGCGGCGGCCGACGCACCAGCCGCGGCCAAAGTTCGATCGGGCGGTCGAACCGTGGCCGCTCGGCGTCGTAGGCGGTCAGCCAGCCGAGCGGCGCGTCGTCCACGACGATCGGCTTGTCGTCTGGCGAAAGGAATGCCACCAGCGGGCGGTGCCAATAAACCTCATGCCGCCCGACGCGCATCGCCGGATAGAAAAACCGGTAACCGAACAGTCCGCCCTCGGCCAAACGGTCGGTGGCGTGCGCCAACTGCGCGTGGCTGGCGCGGGGACCATCGAGCAAGACGTGGTCGTCGTGCGTCCAAACTTGCGAGTTGCGGGCCATGGGCTTGCCATACAGGCCCATGTCGTCGGCCTCGGCGCTGAACAGGACGTGGGCCACCTTGTCTTCGTCTTTGGTGACGGCCAGCTCGTCTTCGTGCCGATGGACGCGTGCCCAACGGTTTGTGCGTTTCACGTGATTTCGCAACGGGCCGTGACGTGTGGGCGGGGGCTGGCCGGACCGCGGCTCGTGCATCCAGCCCGACTGCGGAATGCGAATGCCGCGCGGCGCTTCGTGGCGCTCGATCAGGTGCAGCAACGGAATCTGCACGGCCAGGGGCAACTCGGCGTTAAGAGCGAGATAGCCGCGGCATCCCCAGAACAGCAAACTGCCGGGAAACGGCAACAAATGCAGCTCGCCGGCCAAATATGCCCGCTGCACCGGTTCGGGCAGCCGCGCGAACGGCTGAAAGGTCAGCAGCCAGCGCACGCCGCGGAGCGATTGGCCTTTGGACCATTGCAACGTGTCGGTCCAGCGGGGCAAAGTCCCTTCTTGCCAAGAGGCGATCGGGTGGTCCGCAGCCGCGAGAATCCGCAAGCCGGCTTTCCGCAAATCGACCAACTTGTCGAGCGGCTCGCCATAGGCCGACGCCAGCAACCGGCGAAGAAAGTCCATGGCTTGTTCGGCGGGCAGCTCTTGCCGCGGCGAGCGAAACATCCCCCGCCAAAAAGCCCGGGCCGGGCCTTGGTCGCTGCCGCCAAACAGTGTCCAGCGCACTCGGCCCTTGTCGTCTTGCGTGCGGGCCAAGGCCAGCGGCATCAAGAGGACATAGCGCTCGTGATCCGGCGCGCCGTGCTCGTGGAGCGAGTCGGGCCAGTACAGATTACCTTCCAATTGGTGACGCGAGATGCCGTGTGCCGCCTGGCCGCGACCCAGGCGACGCAGCGATTTCAGAATCTCGCCTGCCAAGATCTGCAAGCCCGGTCGCAGTTCCCACGCCTCTTCGTATTCGGTCACATGCCAGCCGCACGCGTCGCCCTCGTCGAACAACGCTCGGTCGATGCCGCCATACGCTTTGCGGCCCAGCCGCGGCGGCGGCATAAACTCCGAGTACGCCGCGATCGGGTAATTGCCGGCCCCCTGAAACCAGGGCCAGCCGGCGACCAGTTCTTTCCAACCTCGTTGGGGCATGATAGGCTCAATTGCTGACCGGCAGTGAATCGGCCAAAAGCTTAGCACTCGTACCGCGAAGATAAAACCTCCTTCCGTTTTTTGGGGTGCGCGATGACCGCCACGGCGTCGGACGAAGTGAAAACGGCGGACGCGATCGACCCGGCTTGGGCCTGGGCCGCCTTCGAGCCCGACGCGGCCGCGGCATGGGACATCGGTCGCGCGGCGCACCTCTATCGCCGCGCCGGTTTTGCCGCCTCTTGGAAGCAGCTTGAAGTGGCGGTGGCCGCCGGATGCCCCGCCACCGTCGAACGCCTGCTGGCCGGCGAAGCGGCGAGCGAAGCGTTTTACGATCAGGCACAGGCGTCTGCCGAATCGCTGCTGGCCACCGGCAATCCGGCGCAACTTGCCGCCTGGTGGCTGAACGTCATGCTGCGGACGCCCCATCCGCTGTTGGAAAAGCTGACGCTCTTCTGGCATGGCCATTTTGCCACGTCGGCGGCCAAGGTGACCGATGCGCGGATGATGTACGTGCAAAACGCCCTTCTGCGGAAGCACGCGCTGGGCCGCTTTGGCGCGATGCTCGGCAAGGTCTCGAAAGATCCGGCCATGCTGGTGTGGCTCGATGCAACGACCAACCATAAGTCGCATCCCAACGAAAACTTTGCCCGAGAGGTGATGGAGCTGTTTTGCCTGGGTCTGGGTAACTATAGCGAACATGATATCAAGGAAGCCGCCCGATCGTTTACCGGCTGGGAGCTGCGTCAAGGCGAGTTTCGCTTCAACGCCGGCCAGCATGACGACGGCGAAAAAACCGTGCTCGATCAGACGGGTCGCTGGACCGGCGATGACGTCCTGCGTATTTTATTGGCGCAGCCGGCCACCGCGCGGTTTTTGGTGCGCAAGCTCTTTCGTCATCTGGTGAGCGAAACGTTCGATCCGCCGGCGGCGCTCATCGACCCGCTTGCCGAAGGTCTGCGGCAGCGAGATTACGACTTGAGCTGGCTGGTACGAACCATGCTCAGCTCGCGGCTTTTTTATTCGCCGCATGCCCTGCGGCAACGTATCAAAAGCCCCGTGGAGCTCGCGGTCGGCCTGCTGCGTTCGCTGGAAGCGTCGGTAAACTGCTATGCATTGGCCGACAGTTTGCGCGATTTGGGCCAGGCCGTTTTGTTCCCGCCCAACGTCAAAGGCTGGGACGGCGGCACGGCGTGGATCAGCTCATCGACGCTCGTAGGCCGGGCAAACCTGGTTTGGGCGGTCGCCAGCGGCGATGCACGCTTGAAAAGCCGCGTCAACCTGCGGCGGCTCGCGGCGCTCGAAGGCAACGACCAGCCGGCGGAAGTTGTCTCGCGCCTGACGGAGTTGTTGCTTTCGGCGCCGCTGCCCGACGAAGTGCGCATCCAGTTGACGGCGGTGGCCGCAGACCGTGGCGACGACGATCGTTTGCGTCTGGCCCGTGTCGTCCAGGCAATTACGACCTTACCGGAGTATCAGTTGGCCTAGCTCCTTCGTTCAACCTGCAATGACAGGTGGCTGGGGCAGAGGCTTGCCGATGCCCCGGCTCGTAGGAACCGGGGCATCGCTTAGGCTCTGCCCCAGCCACCCTTGTTCGGGATAACTACCTTTTTGGGACAACCGACTATGACCACCACCCGTCGAGAATTCTTGCAGCATGCCTTGGGTTCATCCACGTTGCTTTCGCTGGGCTTCAGCGTGCCCGAGTTCTTGGCCCGCGCGGCCCATGCCGCCGACAGCGCACCGCCGCGCGGCGACAATGTGCTGGTGGTCGTGCAGCTTACTGGCGGCAATGATGGATTGAACACGGTCATTCCGTTCGCCGACGATGGCTACGCCCGAAATCGCTTCGTGCTGCGCATTCCCACCGAGCAGGTGCTCAAGCTCGACGATCAG
>DASVHB010000118.1:0-15367 GCA_036379195.1 Pirellulales bacterium | reverse complement strand
TCGTTTTATGGCCGCGGCCAGTTCGACGCTCGCCTCGGTCGTCGATTACGAAAGCACCTTGCAGAAAGTCGCGGCCTTGGCGGTTCCCCAATTCGCCGATTGGTGCGCCGTCGATATGGTGAACGACGATGGCACGCTGCGGCGGCTGGCCGTGGTGCACGTCGATCCGGCGAAAGTCAAGTTGGCGCACGAACTTGACCGACGATACCCCGCCGATCCGGCCTCGCCGCACGGCGTTCATCAGGTGTTGCGCACGGGCAAGCCGGACACGATGGGCGAAATCTCCGACGAGTTGCTGGTACAGGGCGCCAAGGATGACGAGCACTTGCGCCTGCTGCGCGAACTCGGCCTGCGGTCGTACATGTGCGTGCCGCTCAAAGGCCGGGCCAAACTGCTGGGCGTCATCACGTTCGTATCGGCCGAGTCGCGGCGGCGATATGCGCCGCGCGATCTGGCTTTTGCCGAAGAGTTGGCCAGCCGGGCCACCATCGCCATCGAGAATGCCACGCTTTATTCGGAACTGCGCGAGGCCGATCGCTTGAAGGACGAGTTTCTGGCCATGCTCGCCCACGAGCTGCGCAACCCGCTGGCGCCGATTCGCAATACTCTTTACATCCTCAAGCAGCCGAGCTCCGATGAGTCGTTGGCCAGGCAGGTGCTCGACATCGCCGAGCGCCAGGTACACCACATGGCCCGGCTGTTGGACGACCTGCTCGACGTATCGCGGATCAGCCGCGGCAGAATCGAGCTTCGCAAAGAGCCGCTCGACCTTACGGCCGTGGTGAACCGATCGGTCGAGGCCCTGCGCCCGCTGTTCGAACAAGGGCGGCATGAGCTGACCGTGTCGTTGCCGCCCAGTTCGCTGCGCGTCGAGGGCGACGCCACACGGCTGGAACAAGTGTTGACCAATCTGCTCAACAACGCCGCCAAATACACCGATGCCGGCGGACGCATTTGGGTGACCATCGAACGGCAAGGCAACGACGCCGTCGTGCGGGTGCGAGATTCGGGCGTGGGTATCGCGCCCGACATGCTGCCGCGCGTTTTCGACCTGTTCGTGCAGGCCGAGCGGCGGCTCGACCGTTCGCAGGGCGGCGTGGGCATTGGGCTCACGCTGGTCCGAAAGCTTGTGGAGTTGCACGGCGGGCGCGTCGGCGCGCACAGCGAGGGAGTCGGCAGAGGCAGCGAATTCGTGGTCTCGCTACCGGCGATGGCTGAGCGTGGCCAGCCAAACGGTGAGGCCTCCGATGGCGACGACGCACGCCCAATGCCCAAACGCAAGGTGTTGGTGGTGGACGACAACCCCGATTCGGCCGATACGCTGGCCTTGGTGCTGCGGCTTGCGGGACAAGACGTGCGCACGGCGTATGACGGCGCCGCCGCGCTGGCCGCGGCAGAGGAGTTTCGCCCAGATCTGGTGCTGTTGGACATTGGCATGCCCGGCATGGATGGCTACCAGGTTGCCCAGCGATTGCGAAAGGATCTGGACTTTCGGGATCAGGTATTGGTGGCGCTGACGGGTTGGGGTCAGGACGAAGACCGCCGGCGTTCTGAGGAAGCCGGTTTCGACCGGCATTTGGTTAAACCCATCGAGACGAAAGTGCTGATGGAGCTGCTTCGCGAGCTGGGCAGGCGTTCTTCGACCTGACGAGGCGGCAACGGATTCTTGGTGGCCGTTGGAGGTCTGACCCCTGCCGCTTCCGCGCATCGCCAGTTATAGTACCCGTGGCTGGGGCAGAGCCTGGGCGACGACCTGGTGCGCTATTTGCCGGGGCATCGCGTGGCCGTCTCCGTCGCTCGCGATTGGCCGGCGTCGCGGCCAGACTCCGCCCCACCCACGTACCTATTGATCGATATATTCTTGCCGCAAACAATGACCCATCTCAATCTTCGCCAAGACGCCTGCCAACTCGATTTCCTCTCGCTGGGGGCCCTGGTCCACCGGCTCGATCCGGGCGTGATTCCGTTTCGCAAAGCCCGCTCGGCCGAGATCCACGTGTCGGGCGGCGAGTATAACGTGGCGGCCAACCTGTCGGACTGCTTCGGACTGAAAACCGGCATCGCCACGGCGATGGTCAAATACCCGATCGGCGAGCTGGTGCAATCGCGCGTCCGCGAGACCGGCGTCACGCCGTTTTACAAGTGGTTCGAGCACGACGGCGTGCGCGGGCCAAACATCGCCACCGTCTATAGCGACCGCGGCCAAGGCGTCCGCCCGCCCGTCGTGTTTTACAACCGGGCCAACGAAGCGGGTGCGTTGCTCAAGCGGGGCGATTTCGATTGGGCCAAGATCTTCGCCGGCGGCGTGCGCTGGTTTCACTCGGGCGGTATTTTCGCCGCGTTGTCGGAGACCACTTCGGGGCTGATTGTCGAAGGCATGCAGGCGGCCAAGGCGGCCGGAGCGATCAACTCGTTCGACCTGAATTACCGGGCCAAGCTCTGGTCGAGCGTGGGCGGCGTCAAGCGAGCGCACGAGGTGCTGCGGCAGATTGTCGGCAATGTCGACGCGCTGTTTGGCAACGAAGAAGATCTGCAGAAGGGGCTGGGCATTCAGGGTCCCGATGTCGAGACCAAGTCGGGCCTCGACCCCGACTCGTTTTTCAAAATCATCGAGCAGGTGGTGAAGCAGTTTCCCAACATCAAGCTGGTGGCCACCACGTTGCGCGACGTCCATTCGACCAATCGCCACGATTGGGCGGCGGTGCTCTGGCTCGATGGGCAGAAGCTGGTCAGCCCCACCTGCCAGTTAGATGTGCTCTGCCGCATCGGCGGCGGCGATGGCTTCGCTGCTGGGCTGATGTACGGGCTGATCGCCGGCCGACCCGCCGAAGAGGCGTTGCGGCTGGGCTGGGCGCACGGAGCGTTGCTCACCACCTTCCCCGGCGATGTGACCATGGCCCGGCTGGAAGAAGTCGAGGCGTTGGCCAAAGGCGGCTCGGCCCGCGTGCAGCGGTAACGCTGGCCCGGAGTGGTTGGGTTCGGCAATGGCCCCGGTGGCTGGGGCAGAGCCTGAGCGATGCCCCGGCTAATCTGAGTTAGGGCAACTCGGCGCGGCAACGCTCATGCGGCGAAAAGGTGCTACTCGCTGCGCTCGGCCCACCCTATACACTCGGCCCGGCCTCCGGCGCTTTGCTTGCGAACAAGCCGCGGCGGCCGTATCATCAACAGAAGCTGGGTGCGCGGCGACAGTCGAATATCGACTTGTCTGAGCCGATCTGATTTCAAACTCGAAAACCCCTCGACGGCCCGACCAGCGGAACCGGAGATGAATCATGTCGTGGCGAACGGCGACGAAGTGGGCCTTGATCGTTGGGGTGATTTCTTTGCCGCTGGCCGCCGACGGGGCGCCGCGTGCCAGGCGTTCGCGAGGCCGCGCTTCGCCGCAGCACGAGTTTGACGCCACCGCCAAAAAGGTCGATCTGTTCAAAGCGATCGACTCGAAGCAGGTCGTGGCGCAGTTTCTTCCGCAGACGCCCGGCCTGGGGGTGCTTCGGCTGGTGAACGAGTCGGAAGAGCCGTTGACGGTCGAGGTGCCGCTGATGCTCGGCGCCAAGCCGCAGCTTCCGCCCGGTGGCGGCGGCGGCAATCGAAATATCAATCTGGCACTGTATGGCACCACGCAGGTGCCGCACGTGATGGCGGGAGTCGTCAGTCCTGACTGGAACCCGGGCGTGGAAAAAAAGCGCGTCAAACGGAAAGGCCCGCGACGGCCGACAAAGGCCGATGCCGATGAAGACGGCGATGCGCCGGCGGACGATGCGGCGCTCGATGCCGGCGACGATGAAGATGCCAAGCCAGCCGCGAAACGGCGCGTGCGCAAGCCCGCCAAGTCTGCCAAGACCGATGACGAGGCCGAAGACCTGACACCCGCCGCGCTAAAAAAAGGTCAAGACTCGACGGTGGCCGCGGTACCGTTGCCGGCGGGTGGCGAGCAAGATTTGCCGATGATCTGCCTTGGGCTGGAGTTGGGCAAGCCGCAGCCGAGGCCGGCCGCACCCTATACGATCACCGAGCTGGAAGAGGCGACCAAGACCACCGAGATCAAGGCGCTTTTGGAGCATCTGAGCAAAGGCAAAATCGTCGACGCCGGCGCGGCGCAGGTGCTGGCCTGGCGTTATACGAGCCGCAAGTCGTGGGAGGAGTTGGCCGCGACCGGACTCGTGTTGCTGCCGCAGCTTGAGGCCGCCAAGCAGCTCGACGAAAAACTCACCGGCGGTGGGGCCGTCAAAGAATAGCCGGTCCTAACCGTCAAGCCGCGGCGCGCGAGGCACTTCGCGGCATTTGCTTTTCGGTACAATGTTTCGTCGTCGCGGTCTCACGTTTCTGGTCTGGGATGGGGTGCTGCCGCTGATGGTGGCCACCGTCCCCTCGCTGCTCGTCCGGCGGCGAGGCCGGTGGGAAGCGCTCGGCTTTTTGGCAATTTTTTTGGTTCCGGTGGCCGCCGCGCTGATTCGTTGCGGGATCGGTTCATGTCAGTTGCGCGCGGTCATTGGGTTGGTGTCCGTGCGGCGGCAGTTGGGCTTGGCGGCAGCAATCGTCGTGCTACTGTTGTTCGAAATCGCAGTGAATGTGATTCGCGCAGCCCCAGACATACCGCGCGAGGCATGGGCGATTGCCGCGGGACTATATGCGGCCTATCTGATCATCATTTGGGCCACGTTTCGCCCGCCGCAGAAAGACCTCACTAGTCCCTTTATGGCTGCGGGAACCGAGTAGACGACTAAAGGAGCGTCCTCGAACCACTGACGCGGTCGATAGGATGCTTGGTGATCGTTTGTGTCATACCACCCATTGCCGGGGCATCGCTTAGGCTCTGCCCCAGCCACCGCGGATCTGTCGAGGGTCTTAAACGAGCTCTTCAATCGCCCGGCCTTCGCTCAGCACCGGCATGGGGCGCTGGGCGGGATCGTAAAACGTGTGGTGAATGTCGATGCCCAGCACCTGGTACATGGTGGCCAGCAGGCAGCCGGGCGAGCAGGGCCGCGAGGTGGGATACTCCGCGCGTGAGTCAGTCGAGCCGACCACCTGGCCCATCTTCAACCCGCCTCCGGCGTACACCACCGACATGGCCCCGGGCCAGTGATCGCGGCCCGCCGCCGGGTTGATGCGCGGCGTGCGGCCAAATTCGCCCATCACCACCACCAACACGCGCTGGTCCAAGCCGCGGCGGTGGATATCGGTCACCAAGGCGGCGAACGCCTGGTCGTAGACCGGCAAGAGGTTCTTCTTTAACTCATTAAAATTGTCGCCGTGCGTGTCCCAGCCGCGGCCGGCCTGCACCGAGACAAACGTCACGCCGGCCTCGACCAGCCGCCGGGCCAAAAGGCAGCTTTGCCCGAAATCGTTGCGGCCGTATTCTTCGCGCAGTTTGGCGTCTTCTTGCTTGATGTCGAACGCTTGCCGGGCTTGGTCGTTGGTCACCATCTCCAATGCGTCGGCGTAGAACTTGTCGAGCCCCGCGATCGTGCCCGAAGTGTCCAGATCGCGGCGCAGATCGTCCAGGTCGCCAAACAGCGCCCAGCGGCGGTGCAAGCGGTCGGGGTCGATGCGTCCCGGCACGCGCAGGTTGCGCACCTCGAAGCCGTCGGAGTTGGGATCGCTTTCGGGCGAGAACGGATTGTACGATGCGCCGACATACGCGGCCTTGGCAAACGCCTGGCTTCGCGGCAACGTCACATAGGGAGGAATACCCAGCACGTTCGGTCCGCGCAACCGCGCGACAATCGACCCGCACGAAGGGTAGATGTTGTCGTTCACTTCCAGCGTGGGTTGGTAACCGGTGCGCATCCACTGCGAACCCATGCCGTGGCCGGCGTTGGTGTGCGTGCCCGAACGCACGATGGCCAGCTTGTCCATGATGGCGGCCTGCCGCGGCAAATGCTCGCTGATTTGAATGCCCGGCACGTTGGTGTCGATCGGGCGGAACTCGCCGCGAAACTCAGCGGGGGCGGCGGGCTTCAGATCGTACATATCGATATGGCTCGGCCCGCCGGCCAGCCAGAGCAGAATGACCGAGGTGTCTTTCACCGGTCGGCCCGTCTGGCGGGCGTGGGCCTTGTGCCGCAGCAGATCGGCAAGCGTCAGCCCGCCGAACGACAGCGATCCGACGCGCAACATGCCGCGCCGCGTGATCGCATCGCACAGCCGAAAGTGTTGGCCTAGGAGATTGAGCATCGTTTCGTCCTCATGTTTGTATTCGGCATCCAAAGCGTCATGCCCGTAGGATGACCTTCCTAGGTCGTCCATGCAAACCTTTATGGTTCGATAGGCGAGCTGGGAAGGTCGCCCTACGCGGCCGCAAACGTTTGCAGTTCAATGATTGAAAACAAACTCCTTCGAGTTGATCAGCGTCCATAGCACGTCTTCGAGCGCCGGGCGCGGATCTTTCTGTTCGGCCACAAAACTCACGGCACGCACGCGCTCGCCCTCGCTGGGCAACCGCGACAACGCGCCCAAATACAATTCGTCGATGATTTCCGGTGGCGACTTTTTTTCGGCCAGACGCCGGGCGATCAGCCCGTCGCCCGCCGCGATCTTGTTTTCCACCTCATCAGAATTCGACAGCAGCAACACCTGGCCCAAAGTGGCCCCGCTGCCGCGCTCGCATTCACAGCCAGTCACGCGCTGCGGCCGGTCAAACGTGTCGAGAAAGTACGATCCAAACCCCTCGTGCGGCAAATCAACCGCTCGTGCCGTTCCCGCCACGCGGCTGAACCGTGTGTGCGTGCCGCAGGCCTGGTCGACCGCGTCGAGCAACACCTCGGCAATCAACCGCCTCGCGTAAAACCTCGCAAAATTCTGCTGGTCTTGCTCGTTGCCGGGCGCGGGCGCCGAATCGAGCTGGTAAGTGCCGCTCGTCACCATCGTGCGAATGATGTGCTTCATGTCAAAGCGGTGGTCGATGAAATCCTGCGCCAGCGCTTCAAGCAGCTCGGGATTTGAGGGAGGGTTGGTGTCGCGCATGTCGTCGACCGGGTCGACCAGGCCGCGCCCGAAAAAGTGCCCCCACATGCGGTTCACAAACGCCTTGGCGAAGAACGGGTTTTTGGCTTCGACCATCCAGTCGACCAACGCGTGCCGGGGGTCTTGCTCGGGCGAAAGCTGGGCCGCCGGCCCGGCCAGAAACTTGGGCTCGGGCGTTTTGCCCGTCAGCGGGTTCTGTTCGCCGGTGGTGACGTTAGTCGAGGCAAAATACGGCGGCGGCTGGCCAAAGCTTTTGCGTCCCAGCCGTGTAAAAAATCCCGCCAGCCCGAAATAATCGTCCTGGCCCCAGCGTTCATACGGATGATGATGGCAGCGGGCGCATTGCAGCCGAATGCCCAGAAACACTTGCGCGGTGTCGGCGGTGGGCTGGTGCAGCGGATCGTCGCGCATCTGCCAGTACCAATTCACGGCGGGGGCGTCTTGCCATTCGCCCGACGCCGCCACCACGCCGCGCACCAACTCGTCGTAGGGACGATTGCGCGCGATCAGCGATCTGATCCAGTCGTGAAACGCGTAGGCCGCTTCATCGGCGCCGGCCAGACGCGAGTTGCGCAAGATGCTTCCCCAACGCAGGGCAAAATACGCCGGATAATCGGCTGACGCCAATAGCCGGTCGACAAGCTGATCGCGCTTGGCGCCCGACGTGTCGGCCTGGAACGCGCGGGTTTCCTCCGCGGTCGGCAGTCGTCCGCACAGGTCGATCGTCACACGACGCAAGAACGCGGTGTCGGACGCCCGCGGCGATGGGCGCAGGCCCAGTTGCCGCCATTTGGCGAGCGTCAGTTGGTCGATGTAATTAACCACGCGGAAGCCGGGCGGGGCGTCGGCGGGCGCGCCGTGGGGCACGATCGCTCGGAACACCGCCACCTGGCCCATAAAGCGGACCATCACGGCGGCCTCGCCAGTATAATCGCCACAGGTGATCAGCCCGCGGTCGTCCACGGTGGCAACCACATCGAGATTGCTGGCGTATTGGGCCTGCCGCGTGACATCGCGCCGGCTGCCGTCGGTGTATTCGGCCAGCACGGCCAACTGCTGCCGCTCGCCCGAAGTAAGCAAACGCCGCGGCGGCTCGACCACCAGCCGGGCGACGCGGGGCGCGTCGGGCGAAGAGCGCGGCAGGCCCTGGGCAATCCAGCGTCGCAGCAGTTGATAGGGTTCGCTCTCGCGCTCCAGCCGCTCGCCGCCGCCGTGCGGCAGCGCGTTGGTGGCTTTTTGCAGCAGCAAGCTATCGTCGGGCGACGCCGGAAAAATCCGCCGCCCGCGAGAGGCCAGCGCGATGGCGTCGTAGTCGAAGGCCGGATCGAAACCGAACAGCGACAGCTTGAAACCGTTTTGCCCGGTCGCCTTGCCGTGACAGCCGCCCGCATTGCAGCCATACCGCGAAAGCAGCGGCACGATCTCGCTGGCGAAGTCAATCTGCCGGCCCGAATCGAAGGTTTCGACCACGACCGACACCTTGGCCTGCCGCTCGCCCTGCCTCACGATGATTTCGGTGCTTCCGGCCGCCACCGGAGTCACATAGCCTAGGTCATCGACGGTGACGACAGTAGCGTTGCCGGTCTGATAACGGCAGTCGCGCGTCAGGTCTTTGTCGCCGGCGGTGACTCGCAGTTGCCGCCGTGCAAAGGCGTCGTCCAGCCGCACTTCGCTCGGGCTAACCACCAGCGGGGCAGTGTCTTGGCGGCTCGGCTCTTGGCGGCTCGTTTCGGCTTGCGCCGGGCTGGCCTCGCCGGCGTTCGGCAAAACAAAGCTCGCCGCGAAAACGATTGCCGTCACGCAAAGCGATGCGCATCGAAGCAGCGCGTGAGCGGGCGTGGAACGCATTGACTTTAATCTCCCCAGGCGTGCGGTGGGGCGGCGGGCAACACCAATAACGCATCAACCTACTTGGATGATAGCAGCCCCGTCAGCTACGAGCAAGAATCGAACCATCTGACTGGAATCAATTGAGCGACGGATCGTCGGGCACGTTTTTGATCTTCAGCGCCGATAAAAACGCGGCGGAGGTCACCTCTTTGGTGAGCCGCTGCCAGAGATCGTCGGGCGGGGCGAAAATCAGTTCCGAGGTCGCCGGCGCCACCAGCCAGCCGCCCTCGCGAAGTTCACGCTCCAGTTGCCCCTCGCCCCAGCCGGCATAGCCGACAAAAAACCGCCGCGTGGGATCGTCGGCCAGCACGAGCGCCTCCAGACTCTCGCGGCCCGTGCTGACGTAAACCCCTGGCAGCACGGTCAGTTCCGAAAGCGATTCATCGCGGTGCACGGCCATGAGCGGCCCTTCGACCGGCCCCCCCAGATAAAGCGGGGCGTCGGTGTGGCACTCGGTCTCGCTGACCTGTTGCCAGACTTCTTTGATCGTGGCGGTCATGCCGCGGTTGAGAATCACGCCCGCCGCCCCCTCGTCGCTGTGCCGGAAGATGAGCACCACCGTCCGAAAAAAATTCGGATCTTGCAAGTCGGCGGAGGCGATCAGCAGGTGGGCTGAGAGAGATTTCATGTCAAAGGTCTGGCGTTTGGGCCAAACCATTATAGCAGCCTCAAGCACTCCGCCGCCCGACAATTCCGGCTCGCGCGGTTCCTGCTCGCTGGCGCCAAGCACAAGAGCGGGACGCCATGCTCCACGGCTGGGTCATCGGACGCACGATCTGGCCGGCGACTCGAGGTGGCGCCAGCCGCGGAACCGCACTTTCCGCGATTTGCGTTTTTTTATCCTTTGGCCTAAGATGAGCCAAAGGGGGCAATGCGCCGTGGACCGGGACGACCGCGCTGCGCCGGGCAACTTCTCGCGTGTCAGGGATCAGTCTTCGGCGACACCCGTACCTTTTCGGAGATTATCGGAGCAGCGCATGCGCGGTCATGGTTTTTGGTACGCGGATCGTCGATCCGCGCGCACCGTTCGCGGATTCACTCTCGTCGAGTTATTGGTGGTCATTGCCATCATTGGCATTCTCGTCGCCCTGCTGTTGCCGGCGGTGCAAGCGGCGCGCGAGGCGGCCCGACGCACCGAATGCCAAAACCATCTGAAGCAACTGGGGCTGGCCGCCCAAAATCATCACGACATTTACGGCTATTATCCCAGCGGCGGCTGGGGCTGGGACTGGACGGGCGACCCGAACCGCGGCCTCGGCGTGGGCCAGCCGGGTGGATGGTGCTTCGGCGTGTTGCCGTTTGTCGAGCAACAGCCCTTGTTTCAGTTCGCCACCGGTCTGCGCGGCGCGCAGTTGCTCGCCGCCAACACCACCGTGGCGCAGACCGCCGTCCCGGTATTGTATTGCCCCACGCGGCGACCGGCCCAGATTTATCCGCACACCGGTGGAAACAACCTCAACTCGAACACCTTGAACAATAAGTCGTGCGGCAAAACCGATTATGCCGCCAATTGCGGCGACCTGAAAAACACCAACGAGAACGGCGCCGGGCCGAACGCCGCCGTCGGCAACTGGTATTACGACGGCCAGATGCCCGCCGGCTTTCCACCTTCGTCTGCCAGCAACTTCACCGGAGTCATTTACCAAGGCAGCCAGATGAATGCGCGCGACGTCATCGACGGCACCAGTTGCACCTACCTGATTGGCGAAAAATACCTGAACCCGGCCGCCTACCGAACGGGCAACGACGGCGGCGACAACGAAGACGCCTTTAGCGGCATGGACAACGACGTGATGCGGACCTCGAACCTTCTCAATCCGCCCATGAACGATAAGATTGGCGTGAGCAACACCTGGGTTTTTGGCAGCGCCCATCCGGCGGCGTTCAACATGGTGATGTGCGACGGCTCGATCCATGCCATCCGCTACGAAATCGACGCCGTGGTTCACGACCGCCTCGGGCATCGCATGGATGGCATGACCGTCGATAGCACTTCGTACTGAGCCGCACTCGTGCTCATTGTTCCAGCGCGTAGAGCACGACGTTCAGTCCGATTTTGGCCGCGTCTTCGCGAAGGTAGCCGGGGCATTCGATCGACTCGTGCCGCTCCAGCGCGCAACTGATATCCAGCGGCGAAAAAATCACGCCGTAGCGGTCGTCGAAGGCGATGCCCTCCAGTTCGGGTTCGACCTCTTCCACCGAGGCCTTGATCGGCCCATCGCCGCGGCGCTGGGTGTTGCGGCGGCGGACCCGCTTCAGGTCAAATCCGCCGAACTTGCTGGTGAACAGCGGGTGCGCCGGCGGAATCGGCTCGACCGGGCGTCCAAAAACAGCTTGCATCTCGCGCCGAAACGCTTTGGCAAAGGCCGCGCTGCCGCACACCGCGTCGGCCATCAATACGCCCCCGCGGTCGACATACGTCTTGAGCTGCTGCCGGTCTTCATCGCTAAGCTGAAACGCGTTGCGACCGTGCAGAAATAGAATCTGATAGTCCATCAACGCCGGGCTGGAGATGCTCAACTCGTTCTGTTCGATATCGACCCGCATGCCGGTCTGCTCGGCGGTCACTTGCAGCAGGTTCAAAAGGGCGCCGGGGGCCGCGTTCCAGCCGCCGCTGTGCTTGCCCTTGGCCACGCGCAGCACCGCGCGTTGATAAGCGTCGGACGATTCGCCGGCGGCCAACGGCTTGTTATCCAGTTCGAGTTTGTATTTCACTTCGCGGTTGGTGGCGTACGCCAGAATGTTGATGCCTAGCGATCGCGCCGCCGCGACCTGGGCTTGCACCTTGGGCGAAAGCTTGCGCTCGCGGCCCAATCGCGCCAGCTCCCAAAAACACGAAAGCCGCAACTCATGGGGAACATAGATCACGCTGGTGCGGCAGCCCACGTCGATGCCCTTCAATGGTTTGTTGATCGGAAACGCCTCGATATCGACGCGCTCGTCGGCGGTGTAGGCCGGATGGTCGAACGGTAGATCGTGCAGTTGATACTCGGGCTCGGGAAACATGCGCTTGGTCAGCGCCTTGAAGCCGGCCTCGAATTCTTCGCCTTCGCAGCAGGCCTCGGCCAGAATAAATCCGCCGCGATTGATGTAGGCGCGCAGCCGCTCGATCTGCTCGTTGCTGAACCGCGGACGCTGGCTGCCGCTGATGTAAACCACCGGGGCTTCCAGCAGATCGTCGGTGGTGGCCGCGGCGGCGTCGATGATTTGCCAGGTGAGGTCGCGTCCCCAGCGGCTTTCGACATAGCCGGTCAGGTTGCCCAGGTCGCTGCGGTGGTGGTTCCAGTCGTCGTCGACGCCGTGCTTGAGCTTGGCGCACAGCACGGGACGCCGCCCCTTGGCCAGAAACAGCAAGGCCAGGCTGGTCGCGATATGCGGGTTGTCCTCGGCGTGGCCGCTTCCCTTCCAATAGCCCGACAGATCGTTGTGCAGCTCGCTGGTGATCAGCACTTCGGCCCCTTCGCGGTACCAATCGTGTTCGCCAATCAACCGGCGGTTGGTCAATCGGCCTGCACGCTCCAGTCCGTACAGATAATAGAGCAGCCAGCCCTGCGCCGACGTGCCGCCGGGGTTGACGTTGACCGAGAACTTATCGCCGAGCCAGTTCAGCCCACGTTCGACCGGGCCGTTGTCTTGCTGTTCGCCGCAGCAGCTAACCTGGTCGCCGTCGGCCTGCGCGTCGCCTTTGTTCAGCCGATCAGACGCGATCACCATGGCGGCGATGCCGGCGCAGGTCATGCTGCCGCTGCCGGGCGTATTGGGCTTGTAACCCCACGAGCCGTTCGGGTTCTGACAATTGCGCCAATAATCGAGCGCCCGCTTCCAAACCCGGTCGTTGATTTCGACGCCCACCCGCTCGGCCTCGTGCAGGGCCAGCAGGGCGAACTGACTGTTCGAATTGTCGCCGTCGGCCTGCGGATATCCCCAGGCCCCGAGCATGGCGCCGTCTTTCTGATTGGCCGCCAGCCATTGGGCGTTGCGGCGGATGAGCGGCAGATTGGTCTTCGGCTCAGCCGCGGCGAAGACCATCGTCTGCAAGGCTGTGGCATACGTAACGGTCGGCTCCAGCTTCCGCAGAAAATTCAAGGCCGACTGCACGTGGGGATCGTCGGCGGTGACGCCGCAGTTGAGCAAGGCCAACGTACACAGCGCCGTGATGCCGCCGGGATAGCCGGGCGGATCGGGCCAGGAGCCATTGTCGTTCTGCTCTCGTTCGAGGTAGGCGACGCCACGGTCGATCGCCTCGCGAACCTCTTCGGCCGTAATTTCGGCGTAGGCCCGCGTCGAGACCAGCACAATCACCAAACTGTAGATAACTGTTTTGGCGCGCTGCGACATGGTTGCTCTCCCGCGTAATCACACTAACCCGAAGCGCCAGCGAGGAAGAAGAGTAAACTGCCTCGCTTGCGCTTCGGGTTGGTGTCAGTCCATCTCTCCATTATAGCAGGCTGCGTCGTCACAGCGGCGCCGGCACGTCGCGACGGCAAAAAATGATCGTGGCCAACACATAACAAAGTAGCCCCAGCCCGATCAGCGTGCCGTCGTAACGCAGCGAAAGTTCCCAGGCGCGGTCCGGCTCGACCGCCAGGTTTTGCGGCTCGAAGGCGCCTAGCACGGTGCAGTACATCAGCCAATCGAGCTTGGGCGCCAGGCGGGCCACGATCTTGATGAGCAGCTCGACAATGTAAAACGCCCCCATGATGCCCAGCGTGCGCCAGCGCTGCGAATCGCACGACGAAACCAGCGTGCTGGCCGCGGCCAGAAAGAACGTGATGGCAAACAGGTTCGCCGCCGAGGGAATGAAGTGCCGCGGTTCGACCTGTTCGAGCCAGCCCACGGCCCACAGTCCTTGGTAGGTGCCCAGCCAGGCCGCCACCGCCATCAACGCCGCGCCGGCGGAGGTCACGGCCGCCTGGACCGCCACGATCGCGCTGCGCCGCACGGGCTGGGCCAACAGCAGCTCCATCGTGCCGCGACCGATCTCGCCGCTGATGCAGTCCGACCCGCGCGCAAAGCCCCAAACCACCGTGGCGAAAATCACCACCGGGTCGATGTAGGCCAACGCCAGTCTGCCGGTGGGTGTGGCCACTTTCGAAAGCGACATTCCCAGCAGCGATTGAAACTCGCCGGGCAGCGCCTGCAAAAACATGGCCAGCGCCCCCAGCTCGACCAGGCTGCTCAGCCAAACAAACAACCACTGAAAGCCGAACATCAACGCCACCAGCGCGGCCAACAGCAGCCGAGCATCGCCGATCGTTTTGCTCCATAGGGCGAGGTTCATGCCAATCCCGTTCCGTGATAACGTTCGTAAACGGCTTTCAGTCCCACCGGTTCGATGCGCACTTCATCCAACGGAAGCGTGGCCAGCCAGCCCAGCAGCGGCCGCAACTCGCCGGGCGCCTGAATGGTCAAGTGGCCATTGCTGGCCGACACCACGGGCGGCGGTCTCAGCTCGTCGGGCAGCGGCGGCAGCGCGGCCGTCAAGCGGGCGCGAATGACGTGCTGGCGACGCAGCTCGGCGATGGTTTGCACGTGAACCAGCCGCCCGGCTCGCAGTATGCCCACGCGGTTGCAAACCTGCTCGACTTCGTCCAAGACGTGCGACGAGAAGATCACCGAGCGGCCGGCCTGGCGAGCTTCGCGCACCAGAGCGAGCACCTCGTCGCGCACGTTGGGGTCGAGGTTGGCGGTCGGCTCGTCGAGAATCGCCAGCGGCGTTTCGACTGCCATGACCGCCGCCAAAGCCAGCTTTTGCCGCATGCCGGTCGACATCTTGGCCACCGGCCGCGACAGGTCGAGCCGCAGCCGCTCGGCCAGCGCGAATGAAGCCGTCGTGGCCGCCGTGCCCTGCGGACCGCGGATGCGATCGAGAAACCGCAGCGTCCGGTCGCCCCGCATCCGAAACAGCCGCACGTCGCCGGGCAGATAGGCCACTTGCCGGTGCACCGCGACGCTTTGGCGATAGCAATCGAGTCCGGCGATGCTGGCCTCGCCCGTCGTCGGCCGTAGAAAGCCCATCAACAGCCGCAGCAGCGTGGTCTTGCCCGAGCCGTTGGGTCCCAGCAGTCCAAACACTTCGCCCTGGCCGATTTGCAGATGGCAGTCGTCCAGCGCGGTGAGCGCGGCGTAGCGTTTGGTGAGGGCGCGGGTGACGACAAGCACGCGGCGTAAGCGAGATGGCGGTGGCGAAGCGGCGGCGGGCAAGTTTCCATCGTTCAGCGCCCGCCAGAACTCGCCCGACTGCCGCAGACGGCCAGCCAGGCTCCTTTCAAAATACCCAAGCGGTATTCGATCGGGCAAGCCATTCCATTTTTCGGTAGTGTCCTAAAAGTGAGTTGGCGGTGCGAACAACTGATGTGGCACAGCCGCCCTCGGCTGTGAATTCGCCGCCTCCGGCGGCGTTGACCGGGCCACAGCCAAGGACGGCGGTGCCACATGGCTGCTTCGTGTCCGGCACACTTGGTAAGTCACTGAAGCTCTCGCTGCCTACGGTACGCTTTTTCTGCTTGCCGGC
>DASVHB010000117.1:0-11101 GCA_036379195.1 Pirellulales bacterium | reverse complement strand
AATTGCTCGTTTCGCGGCGCATGAGCGAGACGGCCTTCAGTGTGGCCGAGCCAAGATATTGCGGCACCGGCAGCCAGCTCACCGAGCCATACGGAATCGTCACGGTTACCGTAACGCTTTTTCCGTAGGCGGCGCTGCTGGGCGGACTGGGCGAAACCGTGGTCGTGGCGCCGCTGATGCCGGCGGCGCTAAGGTAGTTGTTCACCGCGCTGTCGACGTCCGATTCCTGCGCGCCGTCGAGAACGCCCGCTCGCGCACCTTCGTGCGCGGCGTTGGTGAGCAACTCTTCGACCATCATGGCCCGCGTGAACTCAATCACGCCGAGCACCACGAGGAAGAACACCGGGGCGACAAAGGCGAACTCCACCGCCGCGGCGCCCCGCCGTACCTCGAATCGCTTCATGCTCCGCCGCATCGAATCTGCTCCGGTCAAAGGTTTTGATTTCAAAGTGTTGTTCGCTCACCACGTCGCTGGGGCATCGCCAAGGCTCTGCCCCAGCCACCGGGGCCTCTCGTCACTCTTCACTCCTCACTCCTCACTCGTCACTCACCACTCACCACTCATTGCGTTGGCGTCGATTGCCGCTGCATCACGGTACTGGCGGCCAGAGTAGCACTTCCCAAGAACCACGGGGCGGGCACCCAACTGACTGACTTGTAAGGAATACTCACCGTCACGGTCACTTGAGTGCCCGACGGCGTCGATCCCGGATTTTGCGGCGAGACCGACACCGTCGCCCCCGAAACCTTCATGGCGGTGAGGTAGGCGTTGGCGGCCGATTGGACGTCGCTGGTCTGCATGCCGTCGACGATGCCGACTCGGGCGCCCTCGCGCGAGGCGTCGGTCAAGACTTCCTGCACCATGATGGCGCGACCGAATTCGATCGCGCCCACCATGAACAGGAAGAAGACCGGCGCCACCATGGCGAACTCGACCAGAGCGGTCCCGCGCCGCTGGCGCGCTCGTCGGGCTTGTCGTCTGGTGCGGTTCATGGCCTTGCCTCCCCTCTTTCCAAGAATCTTTCGCTCACTCCACCAGGAACACCGGAGAATAGACCCCCGCGGTGTTCGTGGTGCCCGACCCGCTGCCCGAGCCGCCGACGCCGATGGCGCCCAGCGTATAGATCGGCGCGGGCTGCACGGTGAGGTGCTTGCTGCTCATCGATCCGGTCAGGTTGACGTCCATCACGCGCACACCGCCAAAGCCCACGATGTCGTAGGTGGCGTTGCCGCCGTTGCCGCTGACCGAGCTAAAGATCGGGATGATCCGCACCTGGCCGATAATCGAGGCCAAGGCGTCCTTGGTGCCGGCGCTGATGCCGGGCTTGGCCGGCAAGTACAAATTGCCGGTGCTGTCCAGTTGCAACTTGCCGCCGTAAGACGAAAGATCGCTGACAGACAAGCCGTTTTCGATTTGCCGCACCAACGTCGATGTTCCGTTGCCGCCCACGAGCACGGTGCCGCGGTTGCCCGGCGAACCGGTACCCTGCGGGAAGAGATTCACCTCCAGGACGCCGTCGGAGCCGCTCGAGACGGTGTGGCAGCCGCCGGGAGTATACGCAAAGTTATCGCTGCCAGTGCCCGCCAACAGCGAGTTCCACGTCGCCTGGTCGAGCGCGTAAGGCAAGAACATCAGCGACGGAGTCGTTTGCGACGATCCCGGCGGAATCGTGCTGGGAATTCCAAAGCCGTTGAAGTTGTTGTAGAAGGCGGCGGTGGCCGTGGCGCTGGTCGCCTCGCCGGTCACGCCAAAAATCTTGCCGAAGAAGCTGGGCACCAGTCCGTTTTCGTTGGCCGAACGGCGGACGGTGACTTGCACGGCGTTGTACTGGCTGGGATCGCCACCGGTTTGAATGGCGCTTTGCTGGCTGGGGTCGGGCATATAGCCGATCACCACGTCGTTCGACGAGAGGGCGGGCGCGGCGCCGCAAACCTTGTTGGCCGCGGCGTATTGAGCCGCCACGCCCGGCGCCATCTGGGCGTTGTAGGCCGCGTCGATCTGACCTCCTGGCGTTGGGCTGTAGACCAGTTGCGCGCAGGCGGCCAGCGCCGCGGCGTCGGCGGTGCGCTGCAGTTCCGTCTGGCTGTTGGCCAGATAGCCCAGATCGACGGCAAAGGCCAACAAGCCCAGCATGGCGATCATCAACAGGCAGGCCAGCACGGCGACTGCCCCCTTCCGCGTGTGTTTCAGGTTTTTCGTGTGGTGTCTCATGGTGCGCTCCTCATGGGTTCCCGAGTGCCCGCCGGGCCAATCGTCAGCCCGGCGAGCGTTGATTTCAGACCTTATTGCTGGGGATGAACCAGTTGCGGCGTGGTGTTCTGCTGGATCAGGTTTCCGTTGGCGTCGTACCAGCGGACGGCCACCAGCGTCAGCGAGCTCACCAGGTTGCTGGCGAAACTGACTCCTGAGTTGCTCAGCGACACATTGCTGTCGTATCCGTTCAGGTTCGCCAGCGAGGTGTTCACCGAGAGCTGCGCGTTTGACGAGCCGCCGAACTTACCCCACGTCTGCGACTGGCCGTTGGTCACTTGGAACGACAACACGCCGGCGTTCAGCCACATGTTTTGAGTCCAGGTCACCGTTTCTCCGGCTGTCTGCAACATGCCCCACTCGGGAAGGTTGCTATACATCATCGGATCATTGGGATCCCAGACGTGCATTTGCAAACCGCCCGCCGAGTAGTCGGGCTGGGTGTGGTAATTCAAGTCAAACGCGCAATAGGCGTCGTTGGTCGTCAGGGGCGAGATGACGCACGTGACCTGAGGACCGTTGAGACTGGCGTCGGGCGTGAGCAGCACCAACTGCCAATCTTCCTCGACGCGGAAGACATCAGAGCTCGGAGCTTGTGCTTGCACGGCGCTGGCCAGCGCAATGACGCAGGCTGCCGCCGGCACGAATAGCCAACGCAACAATGCTTTGGATCGTTTCTTTTTCATGACATGCGCCCTCCGCAGAAGTGATACGAACACGCGATGTGAAAGTGCCTGGCGAGCCGGCCTGAGATGTGAATGCCTGATCGCCTATTAAGAAGCCTAGTTCACAAACGCCGCGCAGGCGGTGAGTGCGCGGTCCAAAACGACGGAACCAGCCATTGCGAAAGAAGATAGGCCGCGGCAGGCGCCGCGGTGAGGGGCAGGCTATGGGTAGGTTTGTCGCAAACCGTCTGCTGGTGGCCGGGGCAGAGGCTTGCCGATGCCCCGGAAGCGGATCAGCCGGGGCATCGCTTAGCCTCTGCCCCAGCCACCGGAACATTCGCCGTATTTTGTCGGTCGAAAACGGTCAGAGCAAACAGGCGGACGCCTACACCAGTTCCCAGCCTTTGCGATAAGCCCGACGCAAGAGTTCATCGGCCGCCGGGCAATTCTTGGCCTTCAACTGCTCGGCGTCCCACTCGATGCGCTCGCCAACGCGATACGCCACGTCGCCCAACAACACGGCCTCGGTCAAGGCGCCCGAGTAATCGAAGTTACACGTGGTCGGTGCGCCCGTCTTACAAGCGCGAATCCATTCGGCGTGATGGCCGATCGATCGCTCGATGGTTGGCTTCGGCGGCTGATAACCGGCAAAGTCGGCCTCAGGATAAAGCCTCCAACTGCCGTAGTCGGCGCGCAGCATGCCGCGGTCGCCGACAAAGAGATTGCCGCCGCCGCCCGTCGCAACCTCGTGGATCGCCGACGGAATTTTGTCGCCATCGTACCAGGTGAGCGACAGCGACGGCAAATCGCCGCGAGCGGCATACTCATAGCGCACGACCAACCCCAGTGGGCAGGTCTCTGGATGGACCGGAGGGCCTTCGGCCTCGATCGCGACTGGCGCCCGAAGCTTCAGCGCCCAGAACGGCAGGTCCATATGATGGCAGGCCATGTCGGCCAGATTGCCACCGCCAAAATCCCACCACTTGCGCCAGTTGGCCGGCAGATAAGTGGGATGGTAGGGCCGATCGGGCGCTGGGCCAAGCCAAAGTTGCCAATGCAAATGACTTGGCGCCGGCGGAGTTTCTTGGGGCCGATCGCCGCCGCCCCATTGCCGCCCCGCCCAGGTATGGACTTCGCGCACCGGTCCGATCGCCCCCGACTGGATGATTTCGACCACGCGGCGGTAATTGTCGCTGGCATGGATCTGCGTGCCCATCTGTGTGGCCGTTTTCGACTCGGCCGCGGTCCGCGCCACCAGCCGGGCCTCGTAGACGTCGTGCGTCAACGGTTTTTCGCAATACACGTGTTTGCCCAGCCGAAGCGCCATCACGGTGGCCGCGGCATGAACGTGGTCGGGCGTGCAGACCGTGACGGCGTCGAGGTTGGGCAACTCCAGCAATTCTCGAAAATCGTTGAACCTGGCCGCCTTGGGAAACTCGGCGGCCGCCTTACCCAGGTAGTTGTCGTCAATGTCGCACAGGGCGACGATGTTCTCACCGCGCACGTTGTCGATGCTGAACCGGGCCTGGTTGGCCGTGCCAATGCAGCCGATGTTCAGTTTTTCGTTGGGCGATTTGCTTTCGGCGGCCGGCAGGCTGCTGAAATAGCCGCTCGCTAGCATCGCCCCGCCAAGGAGACCGGTCTGCTTTAAGAACTCGCGGCGATCTGTGCGGCGTGGCATGGGCATTCTCCGAAAAAAAGAAGCAGGGCAGCAGGACGAACCCATCATAATGTCCAACCACGCCGAACGGAATTCTGCGGGTTGATTGGGGACGCCGCAGGGGGTCATTTGGCCTGAAACAGACGCGCGTCCGCTCTGCCCACCGACTTGACAACCACGCGCCGTGGCGGGACGATTCTGACGGAGGAAAAAACGCATGCCCCTATTCGCCGCCGGCGATGACCTGACGCAGGTCATTTCGATCGTCATCATGGTCGCCATTCTCGTGGCGGCGATGATCTTTTTGGCGGTCTTTGCGAGATATTTCCGGTTTTGGATCCAGTCGGTCAGCACGGGCGCCGGCATCGGCATCTTCGACCTGTTGGGCATGACGTTCCGCAAGGTGAATCCGGCGGTCATCGTGCGAAGCAAAATCATGGCAGTGCAGGCCGGTTTGGGCGACAACACCGGCATCACCAGCAAGGCCCTCGAAGCCCATTACCTGGCCGGTGGAAACGTTCCGCTCGTCATCCGGGCGATCATCGCCGCCAACAAGGCTAAAATGATCGACCTCGACTTTAAGCAAGCCACCGCCATCGACCTGGCGGGACGCAACGTGCTCGAGGCGGTGCAAACCAGCGTCTACCCCAAGGTGATCGACTGCCCCGGCCGAAACTCCGGACGCCAGACGCTCGATGCCGTGGCGAAAAACGGCATTCAGCTTAAAGTCAAAGCACGGGTCACGGTGCGGGCAAACCTGAGGCAACTCATTGGCGGGGCCACCGAAGAAACCATCATCGCCCGCGTCGGCGAAGGCATTGTCAGCGCCATCGGCTCGGCCGAGTCGCACGCTGAAGTGCTGGAAAACCCCGACCGCATCTCGAAGGTGGTGCTGGCCCGGCGGCTCGATTCGCAAACGGCGTTTGAAATCGTTTCGATCGACATTGCCGATATCGACGTGGGCGACAACATCGGTGCGCGTTTGCAGGCCGACCAGGCCGAGGCCGATACGCGACGGGCACGCGCCAGCGCCGAAAGTCAGCGCGCGATGGCCGTCGCCCGAGAGCAGGAAATGGTGGCCACCATCGAAGAAAGCCGTGCTCGGCTGGTCGAAGCCGAGGCCGAAGTGCCCAAGGCGATCGCCGACGCCATCCGCCACGCCAAGCTGAGCATTTTCGATTATTACAAGCTGCGCAACGTGCAAGCCGACACCGAGATGCGCACGGCGATCGCCGGCAGCGGTTCGCGGCAGCCAGCGAGGGTGCAACCATGAACGGCTGGCCGCTGCTGTTGGCTGACGCTGAGACGATCAAAATCATCCTGGTCGTCGTGGCGGGGCTGATTGCCTTGGTGAAGCATCTCTTCGACGCGAACGCCAAAGCGCAGCCGCGGCGTCCGGCGGCGAAACCCGAAGTGCGTCCGCGCCCGAAGCCGCCGGCCGCCCCCGCCGGCCGGCCGGCCCTGCCGGGTGACGTGAACGATTTTTTGCGTCGAGCGGCCGAGAAACGAGCCGCGGCGCAACGTCCGGCGGCCAACGAGCCTGTGCAGGGGCCACGTCGATTGGTTACGTCGCCGGTCGACGCGTTGCCCAGTGAAGTGATTGACGCCCAGGCCGTGGACGAAGCTCAGTCGGCCACGCGCGTCGGCACCTACGTCGACCAGCACTTGGGCACGCGCGAATCGGCGGCCGCCCATCTGACGCACGTCGATCGTTCGGAAGCGGCGTTTCAGGCCCATTTGCAGCAGACGTTTCAACACCACGTCGGGCAACTCGAGGCGCAGACCACCGCAGCGGCTGCTTCACCTCCGGCGGCGTTGGCGGCCGACGCCCCCTGGGCTGCCCTGCTTGCCGATGCGGGCAACGTTCGCCAGGCGATCGTCCTGAACGAGATTTTGCAGCGGCCCGTCGATCGCTGGCAGTGATGTCGGTCGCATTCGCTGAACCTTTGGTTAACGAAAGTTTGAATTTCGCATGAGCATTCCTCAGATTATGCCCGGCAAAACACGGCTGGGGTGGATTGGCGCCGGCGTGATGGGCACGAGCATGTGCGGGCATTTGCTGGCCAAAGGTTTCGCGGTGACTGTCTTCAACCGCACCAAAAGTCGCACCGAGGGGCTGGTGGCCAAGGGGGCCCGCTGGGCCGATTCGCCCCGCGCGGTCGCCGAAGCCTCGGACGTGGTGTTTACCATCGTGGGCTATCCGCGCGACGTGCGCGAGGTGGTCTTGGGGCCGCAAGGCACGCTGGCTGGCAGTAAAGCGGGAACCATTCTGGTCGATATGACCACCAGCGAGCCGGCCTTGGCCGAAGAGATCGCCGCCGAGGCTGCCCGCCGCGGTGCGCACAGCGTCGACGCCCCGGTGTCGGGCGGAGACATCGGCGCCAAGGAAGCCCGGCTGTCGATCATGATCGGCGGCGATCAGCAGGTGGTCGAGGCGTTGCGTCCTTGCTGGGAAGCGATGGGCAAGACCATCGTGCACCAAGGCCCGCCCGGCGCCGGCCAGCATACCAAGATGGTCAATCAAATCCTGATTGCCACGAACATGATCGGCGTATGCGAAGCGCTGCTTTACGGCTACCGGGCAGGGCTCGATCTGAAAACGGTCATGCAGTCGGTCTCGTCGGGCGCGGCGGGAAGTTGGTCGCTGAGCAACTTGGGACCCCGCATTATTGATAACAACTTCGCGCCCGGCTTTTTTGTCGAGCACTTTATCAAGGACATGGGCATTGCCTTAAGCGAGGCCCGTCGGATGAAACTCTCGCTGCCCGGATTGGCGCTGGCCGAGCAGCTTTACGTGGCGCTGGCGGCGCAAGGCCACCAACGCGATGGCACCCAGGCATTGCATCTGGCCCTGGCCTCGCTCTCGGGCATCGACTGGAAGGCACGCTAACCCGGATTGGAAGCCCGGCGCGTCAGCGAGGATCCTGGACCGGCATGGAGCTTTGGCGTGAGACCGGTTTCGATGAACAAAGCTTGTAATTGTTTCGCGGGCTGTCACAGCGGTAGGGTGGGCCGAGCGAAGCGAGTCCCACCATTGGGCCACATCGCCCCCTTTCCGCGTCGTGATGCCAGAGATGGTGGACCTTGCTTCGCTCGGCCCACCCTACAGACTCGACGCCGTTGTGCGTTTCGGACGCTGAATCGTAAAGTCCGGGCTGGTGAAAACCGATTGCCTAGTTCTCAGGCGTCGGAGCGGTGAATTCGATTTGTTGGTCGGCACCTGACTGAACCGCGACTTCACGCGAAGCCACGGTTTGAGAAGTCGAGAGGCCCTGGAATCGATCGATCTTCTTTTCCTTCCCTTGAAGCTGAACAACATATTTTCCCGGCGCGAGGTCATCAAGTTCAAAGGTTGCCTGGCCTGGCTTGAGCGTAATGATTTCGTTGATCCCTTCCGCCCTAATCATCACGCGGCCGGCGTCAGGAAATTGCTTTCGATCCACGCTCCCTAGGATTCGTCCCGCTGGCTCTACGATGATGCCGATATTCGCACGGTCGTCGTCCGTCAGGCCCCCCAGGTCAGTTCGGCTGCCCGGCGCGGTTCCCTGGCCCCACCAAAAGAGTTCGACCAGCGAATCACGCGGTATGTTGTCAAATTCAAACCGGCCGTCTTTGTCCGAGACCGCTTGGCGGAACCGCAAAATATTCGCCTCCGTAGCGAACTGCCCGTCGCGGACCATGGCCCACCAACTGCCCCAGCGTCGAACCGGCTCCGGCTCTCCGTCCGGCGCTGCCGCGATAAGGCGAACCTCGACGCCCATGGCCGGAGCGCCCGCCGCGTTGGTGAGACGACCGGAGAATCGAGTCATCTTCGCTGGGTCCAATGCCGTCATCTTGAATTCGACTTGCTGGGCATTGGCTGCCGCCCCGGCAACCACCCGCTCCTCGATGCACCGCTCGTATCCCTCGGCGTCGACCATTACTTGAAAGGGCATGCCCAGTAGCAATTCGGCGATCTCAAACTTGCCGTCGGGCGACTGGTAACTAAGACCTGGCTCAATTAGATGCGATCGGATGCCTTCGCTCGGCTCAGCCGGCTGACGCTTCGGCGAAAACGTGATTCGCACGTCGAACGAGCTAATCGGCCTACGCGTCGGGGCGTCGACCACTTTTCCCCGTAAAATCCCTTCAGGGCCGAGGGCTATCGTGACCATTTCTTCGCTGTCGAGCGTCAGCCGCTGATTGTCAATGGGTGAAAAACCGTCTTTGCGGAAGCTGAACGGGCAATCCGCGGGAAGTGAGTCGAGCGTAAACCGGCCATCGCGGTCGGTGGTCGTGTTACCTCCAAACGCATGAACCCGATTGCCATAATAGACGTAGGTATCGTGCAGCGGATGTCCCTCTTGGTCGACTACTCGGCCGGCGATCCGATGCCCAGGCCCGAGCACGAAGCGGTGCTCGCGCGGGGTGGCCGCGGATCCAGGCGTAACCTCGAAAATCTCTGGAGCCAACCCCTTCGCTTGAACAAGTACTTCGTAGATCGATCCATTCGCAAAAAGATTCTCTAGCACGAACCGGCCGCCGCTGTCCGCCTTGGCCTCAACTGTGTCGGCCGATGCCCCGCCCCGGTTCGTCAACACCGCGCCCGAGACTTGCCGGCCTTGCTGGTCAACCACGACGCCTTGAATCGAGCCACCATGTGGTCGCGGCTCCAATAGGATATCGAATCGAGCGATCGAGTCCGCAATAAACACCGTGGGTTCTTGCCGAAGAAACCCAGACCTGCTGACCTGCAATTCCAGCGTGCGCCGTCGCGGAACATGTTCGATTCGAAACCTCCCGTCGCTGTCCGATTCGACGTAATTCCAAGTCTCTCCCGTGACTCCGCCGAGATGAGCTGAAACTCGCGCATGAGCAACCGGCTTATTCGCGTGATCGCGCACAGTGCCCCCCAAGGTTGCCCCCGCGGCCAGCGAGAAACCGGTCTCCGCGTCGCCACTTGGTTTGATCTCTAATCGCCGCGTTTGCTTAGCGCACCCTTCGGCCCACGCCTGAAGGAACCACTCACCGTGCGCGATGGGTCCGATGAGGGCCATTCCGTTTTCGTCAGTATGGAAATCGGTGACATCCACCCAGCCCAGTCGTACCGTCGCATCGCGCACCGGGTTGCCGCTTGCGGCCGACCTCACCCAGACTCGGATGTATGCACCGTCGCGCAATCGCAATTCGATGGCCGGCGGTGGAGTCTCGCGAGAAAGAATCTCCACCTTTTGCCCGGCGACTGACGCTCGGCGAGAAGTGCGGCGGCCGTGGGTCGCGCTGAAATAGTACGTTCCTTTCGGCAAATCGAACGAGAATTCGCCGTCCGCGCCGCTCTCAAGCTGCCTTAGCGGATCGCCCCAGACGCGCGCCGCTCCGCCGCTGAATAGACCGGCGTGGACAGTTACCTGAGCCCTGGCGGCGGGCTTTCCGTCGGTATCGCTGACGACGCGCCCGGCGATTCGTACCGAGTGCGGAGCCTCTTCAGACCGCAGAGAGGCCATCCCAAACGACAGCGCACTCAAATAAACTATTACTTGACGGGCGATCAACGGTATCGGTCGGTTCATGTCGTGCTCTTCGGCAGCCCTTTCACGCGCCTAGTGAAGTATCCAGCCCACGCGGCGGTTTGCAATGGATGATGCCGAGGCTGGCAGCCCGACGCAAAAAGCGAGGGGAAACCGGTCCACGATCCTTGCTTACGCGCCGCGCTTGCGGGCTCTTCAATAATCCGGGCTAGTTCTCGTGGTGACGTTTTGCGCACGACGCGGAACCGAGACGGATGTGCCATGGTCCCTTCACGGCGCCAATCGCGTGCGCCAACGCTGCGGTACGGCGTTGAAGGTGAGTTGATAACTCTCTTCGAGCGGCAGGAGAACATAGTGCTCAGGCTCGAGAAACAGCGGCATTTCAGGCAGCCGGTCGCCGACCGCAACCGCTTCTGCAAACGCCCGCTGCGTTAAGCCCGACGAATAACTTGCCACGGTGAGCGACTTGTCGTCCGGCAGGCGGAAGTCGTAATCGGTGATTCTCGACCAGATAGCGGCGTGAACCCCTTGCGGATCGCGCGGCGTGGGCGGGAACAAGTCCACGATCAGCAGATGAATGCCGCCACGAAGCAGCGTCAACGCTTTTTCGACGAACGAATCAAATCGGTAGCGGCTCGATTTGTTGCCGGGAGACACGATCTCGATGACGCTGACGACTTCGTCGGCTTCATCGAACAACAGCACTCGGTTGCTGTTTTGCGTAAACCCTTCCCACTCCACCGAGGCCGTAATTGCCACCCGCGGCGGCGTGTCGGCTACGGTCAACACGCCGCCGCTGGAAGCCGTGCCGCAGTTAGCTGAAGGCGTAGCCGAGCCATTTTCGCCGCTTGCCGTGGCGGGTCGGGCCACCTCAAACGCGAGCACGTCAGGATGCCGTCCTATGGATTGCTGCTCGACCAACGCATAATATCCCGGTGGCAAAATGCCGCCGTTCAGCGCATGCTTCAGCCCAATCGTCCAATCCTGGTGGAAGGCGTGGAAAATGCCCGCGGGGACG